>JAFPCL010000193.1 GCA_017390225.1 Clostridia bacterium | reverse complement strand
TTCGGCGTGGCGGCATCGGCACTCAAGCACACCATTCCCGGGGATTTCAATGTGGTGACTCGAGCTGAAGTTGATAACTTAGTCGGCGGCGACGGCTCCGGCAGAGTGCAAAGATAAAAAAGGAGGACAAAAAATATGTTTGATTTAACAGGAAAGGTAGCACTGGTCACAGGCGCATCCTACGGCATTGGCTACGCCATTGCCAAGGGGCTTGCCGGTGCAGGGGCAACCATTGTTTTTAATGATATTAAAGAAGAACTGGTCGAAAAAGGGCTTGCCGCTTATAAAGAAGACGGCATCGATGCTCGTGGCTATGTATGTGACGTCACCGACGAAGATGCGGTGAACAATTTGGTTGCAACGATTGAAAAGGAAGTTGGTGTGATTGATATTTTGGTCAACAATGCCGGGATTATCAAGCGTATCCCCATGCACGAAATGAGTGCTTCCGATTTCCGCCAAGTTATTGACGTCGACCTCAATGCACCCTTTATCGTATCTAAGGCAGTGATTCCGTCCATGATAAAAAAAGGGCACGGCAAGATTATCAACATTTGCTCCATGATGAGCGAGCTGGGAAGAGAAACCGTGTCTGCCTATGCCGCCGCTAAAGGTGGTCTTAAAATGCTGACCCGCAACATCGCTTCCGAATACGGTGAATACAACATTCAGTGCAACGGCATCGGCCCCGGCTATATCGCTACACCGCAAACGGCACCTTTGCGCGAAATCCAGCCCGACGGCTCTCGCCATCCTTTTGACTCTTTCATCATTGCCAAAACACCGGCGGCACGTTGGGGCAATCCCGAAGATTTGGCAGGCCCTGCCGTGTTCCTTGCTTCCGATGCCTCCAACTTCGTGAACGGCCACGTTCTGTATGTGGACGGCGGCATTCTTGCCTATATCGGAAAACAGCCCAAATAATAAGGCTATAGGAGGTTCTTTCAATGAGCTATCAATCCGTAATTGAACAAAACAAAGCCTTTATTGATGCTACATGGGAAAAGCTGGACCACAAGCTGTCCCGCTTGGCAGAAAAGAGCTTTGATAAAATTCCTTACACCACAAAAGAGGGCGTGCACGACAGCATGACAGAAGGCAAAGACATCTACTGGTGGACCAATGGTTTCTGGGGCGGTCTGATGTGGCTGATGTATGTCGGCACGGGAAAAAACGTATATAAAAACACCGCAAAGAATGCGGAGAAAATCATGGACGGTGCATGGAATTATGCCGCGGAGCTTCATCACGATGTGGGCTTTATGTGGCACATCATGTCCGGTGCATCCTACCGCCTGACGGGGGACGAAGAATCCAAAAACCGCAACGTTCTGGCGGCGATGAGCCTCATGAGTCGCTATAATATCGATGGCGATTTTATCGTTGCATGGAACGGCAAAGAGCATGAAGGCTGGTCGATTATTGACTGCATGATGAACATTCCGCTTCTGTACTGGGCAACCGAGGCGCTGGGCGACGACCGCTTCTCCAAAATCGCCCGCCGCCATGCGGATATGACCATGCGCGACCATGTGCGCCCCGACGGCTCTGTGAACCATATCGTGTCCCACAGAACCGATCGCGTTGAGGTTATTGAAACCTTCGGCGGACAAGGCTACGGCGTGGGCTCCAGCTGGTCCAGAGGCGTGGCATGGGCACTGTATGGCTTTGTTCTTTCTTATATCCACACGAAAGAAGAAAAATATCTGGACACCGCCAAAAAGGTTGCCCATTATTTCATGGCACACACGGCAACTACCGACTGGCTTCCGTTGGTGGACTTCCGTGCACCCGACACGCCTGTGGTCTATGATTCCTCCGCCGGTGCTTGCGCCGCTTGCGGCTTGATTGAAATCGCAAAATGCGTGCCCGAATATGAAAAGGACTTGTATTTGCAAGGTGCGGTGAATATTTTAAAAGCCATGGAACAGGCATTTTGTAACTGGACGGAAGAGGAAGACGGCATCTTGATGAACGGCACGGTGCTCTACGGCATGAAGGATATGCATATGATCTACAGTGATTACTTCTTTGCAGAAGCAATCTTGAAGCTTCGCGGTGAAGAATTTAATCCCTGGTAATAAAAAGGGGATGTAAAATAATTCTTTTGAATCCGGGGATGGAAAAAAAGAGTGCGGAACGTGCGAACTGAATACATTATCAAGGCATAGCCTTGATAATGTC
>JAFPCL010000192.1 GCA_017390225.1 Clostridia bacterium | reverse complement strand
GTTCATTTTGTATTTTCCTTTCATCATTAAATTTTGTTACTGCAATCTATGGATCAAAGCATCGTGTGTAATCAAATTTTCATCGCCCGAAAGGGCAAGGCTCTTGCCTAAAATCTTAATATCTTGCACCATCGGTGTGGTGACGGTGTATTCCGCTTTTCCCGGACAGATGGGATATAAGCCAAGCTGTGCAAAGATATACCATATCGCCATAGAGCCGTTGTCCTCGTCCCCGGGGAAGCCGTCATTTTTATAAGAAAAGCCCTCGCGGCAAATTTTTTCAAGCCAAAAATCCGCTTTTTCTTTTTCGCCCAAATAGGCATAGATGAAGGGAATGTGGAAGCTCGGCTGATTGGAGATGGCGCATTGCCCCCAATCGCAAGCCGCCATTTCCGACATTTCGTGAATCGTATGATGATAGCCACCCACGCGATATTCCGCAGGAGAAGCAAACAAAGCATCCAAATAGGCAATGAGCTGATCCTTGCCGCCCATAAGCTCTGCCAAGCCTTCCAAATCGTGCTGCACCGCAAGGCTCGTCTGCCATGCGGCGGCCTCGGTATAGTCAAGCCCCCAGGAAATCGGATCAAAATCGTTTCTGAAAGCACCGCTCGCATCTTTGCCGCGCATAAAGCCCGTTTCGCTGTCGAATACATGAGCATAATTTTTGGCGCGAGCAAGATATTTTTCCTTTTTGTCCGCATAGCCCAGGATATCGGCAACAACCGCAAGGCAATAGTCAAAATACGCCGCATCCAGCGTGAGATTCACGCTTTCGCGGTACTTGTCGCAAGGCACATAACCAAGCTTCAGATAATCACTGCACCCTTCTCTGCCAAAAGCCGGAAGCGGCGAATCGTTGTTTGCATGCTGTTCCATGCCTTGGAAGGCAATCTCCAGCAGTTCACCGGAAAGAATGCCCTTAACCGCCGCATCGGTAATCACCGCATCAATGGCTGTGCTCGGCATGCAGTTTTTGGCATCCCCTGCCGTCCAGCGCGGTAGCCAGCCGCCGTCAATATAATCCTGAATAAAGCCTTCCAAAATTTCTTGATACTCTTCCTTTGCCACAATGGAGAAAAACGGGTAAACCGTTCTGTAGGTATCCCAAAAGCCGTTGTCCGTGTATCGTTTGCCGGGCTTCACCGTGCCGTCAGAGGGTGCAAAGTGCACTTCATTTTCCTGTGCATCCATCTCATACGCCTTGTGCGGAAAGAGAAATGCTCTGTACATACAGGTGTAGAAGGTTTTCATTTTTTCTCTATCTGCAGAAATCTCCACTCTGCCAAGATAGGAATTCCACAATGCTTCATTTTCCTGCTTCAGGGCTGCAAAGCTTTCGTAGTGGCTGTCGTTTTTCAAATTAATCGCCGCTTGTTCACAGCTGATAAAGGAGGTTGCGAGAGTGAACTCCATTTCTTTCTTTTTCAGCGCCAAATGCATACAAGCGCTGTCCCCTTCTATGCAAAGCCCTTCATGCCGCTCCGTCCCACATTCCACAATGATTTTTTCTTCATCGATGCTGTCTGCATCAAATTGGAACACAAAATAGCCCTTGATGCCGCAATCGGCATAGCAAAGCAGTCGGTGGTTTTCTGTATCATATGTATATCCGTATATGCCGCCCACGGGAAGGATGGATAAGAACCGATCAAAATCCTTATCAAATTTCAGCTTCACATGAGCCCCATATTCCGTCGGTGTCAGCTCTATGGTCGAAAAGGAGCGGTTCAGGCGATATTTCATATAGTGCGGCAAAAGCACCTCTTCGCTCACTTCAAAGTCCGTCCGGCGAAAACCCTCGTCACGGTTCGGAAACTCCGTCTGCGGCATCATCACAATCGCCGCATGCTCGCTGATCCAAGGACTCGGCTGATGCGTCAACCGCACCCCTTCAAAGCTGCGGCTACTCGGATGATAATACCATCTACCGCTCCCATTGGTCTGCGGCGCAAAGCTCGCAAACCCAAAGGGCCGCTGTACCAAAGGCAGGGTATTCCCATGAGAAAAAGTGATATGAGAATCCGTCCCCTGCTTTACGTTGACATAGGAAATATAAGACTTTTTGTTTGTTTTTGGCATTAGAAATCCACTCCTTATCCGATAGTATATCTAATTATTACAAATCTACAAGCTAATATCTATTACATTTTGAAATTAATCCAATTTGAAAGAGAACGAATCTACACCGCCGTATTTTTCAATCACTATCTCTACCTCTTTTATATATTCTGATACAGTTATTGCGACACATAAGATTTGATGCAACTTTCAAAGGCTTCTCCTTGAGGAGAGGCTCCGCCGTAGGCGGTGGTGAGGTGTAGACTCTTAAGCAATCGTTATTCTTTTCCACCTCATCCGAGTTGCTTCGCAACCCACCTTCTCGTTGCGACTTGGTTGCATCTCGGTTCTAACAGTCCACAGGACTGTTATTCATTGCCTTGATGCCGCCACGCTACCCTCAAAGGGAAGGCTTTTTTATTCCGTTAAAATTCGACATCTCCAT
>JAFPCL010000191.1 GCA_017390225.1 Clostridia bacterium | reverse complement strand
TTGCTCGTTACAAGCCAAAACAATCGCTTCCGTGCCCGAAAAACCGGAAAAATACTGTACATTCGGTGAAGAAAATAAAAGCAAACCATCCAAATCGAATTTTTTAAGTTGATTTGCAAAACGTTCTGTATTCATAACTTTCGTCCTTTAAAAATAAAGGCTCATGAACAAGCCATGAACCTTTATTCTTCATTTTATTTCTTATTTCGCCATGGATTTGCGATATTTTTCGCTCTCCCAGTTATTGATGAAAGCAACCCCTGCTTCGCCCATGGTGTGAACTTCCATGCCGCAACGCTTGATGGTATCAATGACATACAGGTAAGCTGCCAAAGTTTCTTCTACCGTCAGTGCTTCTTTTTCGGTACCGGTATAAGTGATTGCACCGGTTTCGGTGTGGATTGTCATCTTATCTGCACCGCCGTTTAAGTATACCAGCTGGTCGGGATAAAGAATGATATCATCAAACATTTGTGCCGTAACTTTGTTTTCACGGATATAGTTTGCAATATAATCTGTAGCGCTTGCAAACGTGCCATCTTCGCAGGCTTTCACAGCAACCTTCGGGAACACATTGGTGATGCCCAAAGCTTTGATGATTCTTTCGTTCACATCGTCATGGATACGAACACATTCGTTTGCATCATCGGCAGTAATGATAAAGCCGTGGTTTTCCATGAAAATAACATCCGGAATAGCACCAAGCTCACCAATCTGCTTTGCAATCTGCAGAGTCAAAGAGAAACCGGGATCAATGTATTCCACCCAAAAATACTTGTAGGGGCTTTCCTTTAAGACTTCTTCCATCTTTTCCTTACCGCCAACGGCACAGGTCAAAACGTTTGCATACACGCTGTGGGTATGAATAACGAATTTTTTCAAGATAGAGTGGAAACCTGCTTCAACGGAAGGACGAAGACGAGGAAGATCCTCGTAATCGACGATAGAATCATTTGCGGTTTTGGTGTATTCTTTTTCATAATCGATGCCGCTGGAAAGATCAACTGCATCATAGAATTCTTTGATTTTTGCATAGTCAACAACAACGAAACCGGTTTCGGTGGTAATCTGCTTCAGCTGGAATCCGGAAGCCTTAACAGCCATTAAACGGTCGTCTAATTTGGCAGAGGTGTTACCGCCGCCACCCTGGGTGTAGTCGGCTCTTTCGCCGGCTTTTAAAGAAATGTGTTGTAAATCAATGAGTGCCTGATGTGCCATAATCATTATCTCCTTTTCTTACAGTAATGCTTTGAATTTTTCGTATGCTGCATCCCAAGCTTCGGTATTTTCGGGTTCGTAGTACTTCGGCTCGAAGGAAGCCTTCACAATCTCACGTGCTTGTGCCAGATTGGACACTTCACCCAGTGCAATCAGCTGAGAAGCAATGTTACCCATAGAAGTTGCTTCTACAGGACCTGCAACTACGCGACGACCGGTTGCGCTTGCGGTGAAGCGGCAAACCATGGTGTCCTTAATACCGCCGCCAACCATATGTACAACATCGATTTTCTTGCCCAGAACATCTTCCAGACTTTCAATGGTGTAACGATACTTGAGTGCCAAGCTTTCTGCGATACAACGTGTAACCTGACCGATGGTTTCGGGAACGGGCTGATTGGTTCTGCGGCAGTAGTCCGCAATATATTTCGGCATATTGCCGGGGCCGGCAAAAGCCATATCGTCGGGATCAATCAAAGAACGGAATGCTTCGCTTTCCCATGCACTCTTTTCCATATCATCAAAGGACAGTGCGATACCTTCACGCTTCCATTGACGACGGCTTTCCTGGATAATCCACAGACCCATAATATTCTTCAAAAGACGAATGGTCTTTTGGATACCGCCTTCATTGGTCAGATTATATCCCAATGTTTTATCACTGATATACGGTTTTTCGGTTTCTACGCCCATCAGAGACCATGTGCCACAGCTGATGTATACATAGCTTTCATCCTTTTCTGCAGGAACAGCAGCAACTGCAGATGCCGTGTCATGAGAAGCAACAGCCGCAACGGGAATCATGCCGCAACCCAGCTCTTCTGCGATGGCAGGTGTCAGCTTACCGATCATCTGTCCGGGATGAACCACAGGGGTGAATATTTTACGCGGAATACCCAGCTTATCAATTAAATCCCAGCACCAGTCATACGTGCGAGAATCAAACAGCTGAGAAGTAGAAGCAATCGTGTATTCTGTCAGTTTTTCACCGGTCAGGAAGTAGTTGAAAAGATCGGGGATGAAAAGCATGGTTTCTGCATTTTCAAGAGCCGTAGAACCGGACATAACTTCAGAATACAGCTGATAAATGGTATTGAACCAAGTATGCTGGATACCGGTTTGCATATAGATATTATCTTTGCCGACAACTTCATATGCCTTTTCAATAGCCGGTGCAGTACGCTGATCGCGGTAATTGAAAGGATTTCCGAGAAGCTGACCGTTCTTGTCCAAAAGACCGTAGTCAACACCCCATGTATCGATACCGATGGATGCGATATCACGGTTGTTGCTGTTCACACAATTAAGAATACCGTTCTTAATTTCAAAGAACAGGCGAAGGATGTCCCAACGCAATGTTCCGCATGCAGATACGGGGTCGTTCGAGAAACGATGCATTTCTTCCAGATCGATTTTCTTGCCATCGTAAGACGCCAAAATAGCACGACCGGAGCTGGCACCGAAGTCAAACGCCAAAAGCTTTTTGTTCATAATATACCCTCCTGTACTTTCTTTTTTTGAATTTGTCGTATATCAGTCCCTATAAGGTTGACTGCAGCATATGCTCCCGTCAAACGGGAGAAAATCCGATCAGTGTATAATGCACTGATTTGTCCGATATCAATATTACTGTTAATAATCGTTGATAATCCGGAAGTAATCCGTTCGTTCAAGAGTTGGAAAAAGGCTGTTTTGGAATAATCATTGCCAAATTCCGTTCCTAAATCATCGATAATTAAAAGATCTGCATGATGTGCTCTTTCTATTATGTATGCATCCTTGTCCGACAGTTCCCTGCCAAAGGCCGCATCCGTTAGAAGCTTAAAAAGTGCGCCTGCCGATTGATAAAGAACACTGTTTCCTTTTTTTAAAACTTCATGGGCAATGCAGAAAGACAAAAACGTCTTTCCAAGCCCCGCACTACCATATATGTATAAATTCTTTTTTGTCTTCTGAAAATCACGGGCAAACTGCTTGCAAACATCATATGCAATTTTTGCATATTCCCGCGGTGAAGCTTCTGCGTTTTTTTGAGGCTCATCACTGTAATATGATAAATCGAAGTTTTTAAACACAGCGGAAGGATCATCCGGCAAGTTTGCCAGCTCTGCCGCCGTCAAAATCATCTGGTTTTTCAAGCATTTACATTGGAGTCCTTCCACAAAACCGGTATCTTCACAAAACTTGCAATGATACTTGGGCAGTAGATCTTCATGGATAATCCCATGCTTTTTATAAAGAACCTCTCTTTGGCGAATCAGCTCACTTCGATTTTTATAAAGTTCTGCCTCCGCATTTTCTTTGGCAACATTTCCAATCAGTATATTACTGAACACGGAGTATGCCGCCCCGGCAATGGCTGAATCAAGCTCTTTAGCACGCGGCTCTTTGGCATAAAATGCATTTTTTCGCATCTGCGCCTGTGTTTCCGCCAGTCTTCTTCGTTCTTCAATTTTTTGAACAGCTATACGGCGAATTTCTGCATCAAATCCCATAATCAATCCTCGCTGTTTGCACTACTTGCCGCCATGCGGCGATTTAATTCGAATTCACGACGTCGAATTTCATCTATATCATAGTCCGTTCGCTGTGAAATTCCGGAGAAAGGCGTTTGTTTGGTCTGCTTCGGTGCACGAGGCTTTTCCTGCGCCTGCCGCGGATCCGTAACACCATCTTCTTTCCACCCTTGCAAAACGGCATTCATGTACTTAAAACTGATTTTTCCGATAGCTTTTTCTGTCACATTACGTGCTTCCACAATCCATGCATCCTCGAATTGTTCATTTTTTATCCATTCAACAAGATATGCATATTCAGCATCCGTAATTTCTCTGGAAAGCCCCAAAAGCTTTTTATACTGACGTTTCCACTTCTTTTTTTCGTCATATGCGGCGACATGGGAAGCGGCTTTTTCCATCGTTGTAACCCCGGCTTCTGCCCAGGATTGTGCAACTGCATCAATATATTTCATGCTTTTCTTGCCGATATCCACACAGTGCTCCACACAAAGCAGAATCACACCGGGTGGCAATCGGTAGCAATCATACATGGCAAAAAGCATTTCCATATCTGTACGGGATAGGGTTTTCCCCAAAAGCCCTTGTGTATGCTCAAGCATCTGTTTCAGTGCAGGGTCCTGCGCAATGCTTCCCGTAATCTGCGCCATATCGTATATGGGCTTTTGTGGCTGTTGTTCTACTTCATAAGAAGCCGCAATATCCAAAAACTCAATTCCGGGATCGGCTTTCGGATCTTCGGAATGAATTAACCGAACAACACCTTTGGATTCCCAATATTCCCACGCCCGCATAACATCACTTTCCAGCATATGCAGTGTTTTTGCACATTCGGAAAACTCACATTTCGGTTCAATTGCATGACATTGACGCAATCCGTACAAGTATACGGAAACGTATGCCGGATGTGCTTCGGGCATATAAACATCTACGAAAGCACATGCCACGGAAAACGATGTTGTTTCCGCAGATGCTAATTTAAATTTTCCCATACAGGCTCCCCTTTTCTAACCTCTTTATATCATAATTATTGATTTTTGTCAAGGGCAGCACAGGAATTCTTCAAATGCGCCCCAAACGCTCTTTTGTCTTTTCTTCGCCCAGCACCTGCTGTACGCACCAAAGATCCGGTGCATTGCTTCTGCCGGTCAGTGCAATACGAATGACGGCACTGACATCCCCGATGTGACCTTTATAGGCATCGGGATCTTTTTTATACTGCTTGACCTGCGGTGCAAACCCATTGGCTTCGGCAATATCACGAACTTTTGAAAACCATGTGCTTTGATCATCGCCGTGGTTATAGGATGCAAGATATTCGGTGAGAAGTTTCTTAATATCTTCCGAAGAGATATTTTCCGGGAAACTGTCCTCCATTTCGAATAATTCATCAAAGAAAAAGCTGTTGAACATCTTGGCTTGCTTATAGGAATACAAGTCTTTTCTCGGCTTTTCACCGCCTCTTCCAATGGAAAGAAATGCCTTGGAAAAAGCAGGATCACGCGTGAACAGTGCATAATATTCCGGGTCATATTCCTTTGCCCAAGCCGCCATGGCATCATAGATTTCATCCGCTGTTTTTGTTGCAAGCACATTTTTGCAAACATCATTGAGCTTATTTAAATCAAAAACAGCACCGGAAACGCCCATATTTTCCGCAGAGAACATAAATTCGGTGAACGGAAGACCGGGATTCTGAAGACGCCAATCTTCAAAGCCGGAATTCAAAACCATCAGCAAATACTCACGAACCGCTGTGGAATCATACCCTTCCGTTTTATAGAAAGATAAAGAAAACTCAGGGTCTTTTCTCTTGGAAATTTTACGCTTCACATTGGTTTCCTCATCAATTTTCATCAATTGTGCCGTATGGCAATATGTAGGAAGTTCAAAGCCTAATGCTTCAAAGAGCTGAACGTGAATCGGAAGTGTGGCAAGCCATTCTTCCCCACGAACCACATGGGTGGTGCGCATCAGATGATCATCCACAGCATGGGCAAAATGATATGTCGGAACCCCGTCGGATTTCAATAAAACAAAATCATTATCATTTTCCGGCATGGTCAGCTCACCGCGGATTCCGTCTTCAATCGTGAAGGTTTTTCCTGTTGCATCCGAACGAAAACGGAGCACATAGGACATTCCTGCACCAATGGCTTCTTCAATCTGCTCCAGTGTCCAATCTCTGTGCGTTGCCCACTTGCCGTAGTAGCCGAAGTTTGCCTTTTCCGCTTCCTGCTTTTCATGCATTTGAGAAAGTGCTTCTTCTGTGCAGAAGCAAGGATATGCCTTGCCATCCAACACCAGTTTTTTGGCGTATGCATGGTAGATATCGACACGGCGACGTTGACGATAAGGGCCGTATTCTCCAATTTCGGAATCACCGAAATCACCTTCATCGAAGGAAATACCAAAATAGCGAAGGGTGTCAACAATCATCTGCGCTGCGCCTTCTACTTCACGCTTGTTGTCTGTATCTTCAATACGAAGGAACATTTTACCGCCACTTTGATGTGCCAGACGTTCATCTGCCAAAGCACCGTACAAATTACCCAAATGGATAAAACCCGTGGGACTGGGGCCCAGACGTGTGACCTTGGCTCCTTCGGGAAGGGAGCGCTTCGGGTACATGGCTTCATATTCTTCCGGGGTTTTTAAAGGTTCGGGAAATAATAATGCAGCTAATCTTTGCGTATCCATTACTTGTTGTCTCCTTTGTAACTACTCTTTAAAGGAACGATTCTGTTCCATACACCGGGATTTTTGCTGTCGGGCGTAAAGTAACCCGTGCGGACAAACTGGAATCTTGCCTCCGGCTTCTCATCCTGAAGAGATTTTTCCAACAGTGCTTCTTTATGAATAATCATGGAATCCGTTGCCAAAAATTCTTCAAAATGATCATCTTCCAACAGTGTGGCAACATTTTCCTTATTAAATAAATAGTTGTATTCTCGAACTTCTGCAGAGAAAGCATTATCTTTGCTGAGCCAATGGATTGTGCCCTTTACCTTACGTCCGTCAACCGGCTTTCCGTTGCCGGTTTCCAGATCGACCGTACCTGTCAATCCGATAACCTTGCCGTTCTCATCCTCTTCAACACCAGTGCATTTTAAGATATAAGCACCCATCAAACGAACTTCACCGCCGGGCAGAAGACGCTTGAAGCCGGGTACAGGCTCTTTCATGAAATCTTCTCTGTCAATATAAATTTCATTGGAGAAGCTCATGGCTCGTGTACCCCATTCCGGTTTTTGCGGATGGTTGGGTAAATCAAAGGTTTCATTTTTATCTGCAGGATAATTGGTAATCGTCACTTTAATCGGATCTAAAACTGCCACACGACGCGGTGCGGTTTCGCCCAATTCTTCTGTGATGCAGAATTCCAAAAGACGTGCATCTGCCATGCTTTCTGCCTTCGAAACACCACTTCTTTCAATGAAATCAAAAATAGCAGACGGTGTGTATCCTCTGCGACGCAAGCCGCACAGGGTAGGCATACGAGGATCGTCCCAACCGTCAACAGCGCCGGTTTCAACCAGCTTACGCAGATAACGCTTGCTCATGACAGTATAGGTCATATTCAAACGGGCAAATTCATACTGATGCGGTTTTTCTTCAAAACCAACATGATCAATCACCCAGTCATACAGCGGACGATGGTTGGCAAATTCAATGGAACAGCAAGAGTGTGTAATGCCTTCCAGTGCATCCTGAATGGGATGTGCAAAGTCATACATGGGATAAATCTTCCATTGAGAGCCCTGACGATGGTGTGGCTTGTCCACAATACGATACAGCACGGGATCTCTCATGTTCATATTGGGGCTTGTCATGTCGATTTTGGCACGGAGTGTGCGCTCACCGGGCTTAAATTCTCCGGCGCGCATTTTTCTGAAAATCTCCAGACTTTCTTCTGCCGGACGATTTCTCCAGGGGCTTTCCTTGCCCGGTGCCGTGGGAGCACCGCGATATTCACTCATCTGCTCGGGTGTGAGCTCGCAAACATATGCCACGCCGTCCATAATTAATTTTTCGGCAAAACGATAGCATTCTTCAAAATAATCCGATCCGTAGAAAACACCGCCGGTGGGTTTTGCACCAAGCCAGCACAAATCGTTGTAGATGGCTTGTACAAACTCATCGTCTTCTTTTTCAGGATTGGTATCATCATATCTGAGATTAAAAAGACCGTTATAGGATTTGGCAGCATGGAAATTGATCCAGATTGCCTTTGCACTGCCGATATGCAAATAACCGTTAGGCTCCGGAGGAAAACGTGTGTGCACATGATCCAAACGCCCTTCGGCTAAATCTTTGTCGATAATATCATGTATAAAATTAGATTTTTCTTCTCTATCCATGAGTTACGCCTCCATAACATTGATTTGGATAAAATTGTATCACAAATACAAAAAAAATGCAATCACAATTTTAAAACTTTCTGAAAATAAATTAAAATTACAAAAATCACAAAAATATTTTATCGATTTGTGTAAAAAAGCAATATACAAATCGAATTTTTTATGATATAATCTCTCCATCCTAAATTTAAAAGGAGTGTTTGGTGTGAAAAAAATCTACGAAGGAAAAACAAAAGATGTATTCGAACTTGAAAACGGAAATGTTCTTTTGAAGTTCAAAGACGACTGCACCGGTAAAGACGGTGTGTTCGATCCCGGTGAAAACACTGTCGGTCTGACGATTGAAGGCATCGGCAAAGCAAACCTCAGAACATCCGTATATTATTTCGAGCTTTTAAAGAATGCGGGAATTAAGACCCATTACGTAAGCGCCAATGTTGATGATGCTACCATGGAAGTTCTTCCCGGCACCGTATTCGGTCACGGCCTTGAAGTTATTTGCCGTCTGGTTGCAACCGGTAGCTTTATCCGCAGATATGGTGAATATATTGAAGACGGCACCGTACTGGAAGGCGGCTACGTGGAATGCACCTTTAAGAACGATGAAAAGGGCGATCCGTTGGTTACTGCCGAAGGTCTTGCCGCACTGGGTGTTATGTCTCTTGAAATGTTCCAAAGCATGAAAGAACAAACCCTTAAAATCACAAAGATTGTTGCCGATGACTTGAAAACAATCGGTCTTGATTTGTGGGATATCAAGTTTGAATTCGGCTATCACAACGGCGAAGTTATTCTTATCGACGAAATTGCTTCCGGCAATATGCGTGTCTATAAAGACGGAAAGATTGTTGATCCCGTTGCCCTGACCGAACTGATTCTCAATAGATAAATAATGAGTCGAAGCACCGCCCGTTATCAACGAGCGGTGCTTTTTTATGCATCAAACTGTGCCTGTAATTTGAATCACCGTTGTGCCGGGAATTGTTTCCCATTCCCCTGTCACGGGATTTTGACTGTAGGTTGCGGCAGGAACTGCAATTTCTCCCGGATTCGTCGTAAACAAACCCGTTACGGAATCATATGTGTAATTTGTTCCTTCCGTCCATGCCGTACCATTGTAAGTAACGTTGATATTATTTAAAATCGGCTCAAACGTATCGCTGACAATGGCATCATCCGTTGCAATAACCGGCGTTGCACCCAAGTTGGAAATTACAAGGGTATAAACGAGTTCTCCATTTTCGTTAACCGTTGTGGGCGAAACGGATTTTGTAATGGACAATTGTGCACCGTCTTCGGGAATTACACTCTCCGTCGCAGTTACAACAGTTGTTAGCTGCGGATAATTCAGTGTTGCTGTATTATCAATGGTCGCCTGTGTTCCCAAAGGTGCATAATTGTTTACCTGTGCTTCATATATTAGTATCGCATCTCCGCCCGCAGGAACAGAAAGCCCGACAACCGTAAGCGGTGATGTCGTCGTAACTGCAGGTGCAGGTTCAAGAACACCATTGATATAGTATTTTACAGAACCTTCCACATAAGTAAGCGGCACCAGTGTCTGGCTTCCAAATGTATATGCACCAAGATCATCTGTCACAGTCAGCCCCGTGATTGCCGTTGTTCCGGTATTGATGATACTAACAACATACGTTATCGTATCCCCTTGTGTGTACGTTCCCGAAACGGCAGTCTTTTCCGCTGACAAGACACCGACAACTTCCCCTGTGACAACATTGGAATTCACAGTTTCACCGTTATATGTCAAAAAAGCCTGGTTTGTAAATGTAGCCAAAAAAATCACCTCCTTTATAGGTGAAGGAGTCATCTCCCTCAATGCATTCTATGAACTAAGTACTTTTATTGTGCAAATAAAATATTTTCCGTCATTTTTACGAAAAAATAATATATAATAATGTATATTTTCTCAGAAAAAAAGATTGACACATGCACATAAAAATGCTATTATAATATACTATAAAGAAAAAGGAGGATTATTTTTATGAGTAATTTGAAAATCGCAGTTGTCGGTGCCACCGGTATGGTTGGCCGCACATTTTTAAAGGTCTTGGAAGAACGTCCTTTCGAAAATGCTACATACACTTTGTTTTCTTCCGCCAGAAGCGCAGGCTCTGTTCTGAAATTCATGGGTGGTGAATATACGGTTCAAGAATTAACAGAAACTTCTTTCGACGAAGGTTTCGATATTGCACTGTTCTCTGCCGGTGGCTCCACCAGCGAGAAGTTCGCTCCCATTGCCGCATCCAAAGGTTGCGTTGTTGTTGACAATTCCAGCCAGTGGAGAATGGATCCCAATGTTCCCCTTGTTGTGCCGGAAGTTAACCCGGAAGACATTTTAAACCACAAGGGTATTATCGCTAACCCCAACTGCTCCACCATCCAGGCTATGGTTGCCCTTTCTCCTCTGCAGAAGAAATACGGCATCAAGCGTGTGGTTTATTCCACCTATCAGGCTGTCAGCGGTGCAGGTCGTGCCGGCTATGAAGATCTGGAAAATGGCATGAAAGGTGAAGCTCCCAAAAAGTTCCCCCATCCCATTGCAGGAAACGTTATTCCTCATATCGATGTGTTCCTGGATAACGGCTATACCAAAGAAGAAGAAAAAATGATTAAGGAAACCCGCAAGATTCTGCACGATGATGCTATGCGCGTAACAGCAACCACCGTTCGTGTCCCTGTCTTCAACGGCCACAGCGAATCCATCAACGTAGAGCTGGGTTCCGCATATGATCTTAAAGAGCTTTGTGAAGTTCTCAAAAATGCCGAAGGCATCAAAATCGTCGATAACGGTGCAAACAACGAATATCCCATGCCTATCATCGCAACCGGCACAGACTACACCTATGTTGGCAGAATCCGCAGAGACGACAGTGTTGAAAACGGCTTGAATTTGTGGGTTGTTGCAGACAATATCAGAAAAGGCGCCGCAACCAACGCCGTTCAGATTGCAGAAACCTTGATTGGTTACTGGAACAGCGGCAAGCTTGCCCGATAATAAATCAGAATATTCAAGGAGGCTTATCTCATGAATCCGATTTTCACAGGTTGCGCAACCGCTTTGGTTACGCCCTTTACCGAAACCGGTGTGAATTATGATGCACTGGGAAAACTGATTGATTTCCAGATTGAAAATCATGTAGACGCGCTGGTAATTTGCGGCTCCACAGGAGAACCCGCCACCATGACAGATGACGAACATGTCAATGTCATGAAGTATGCCATCGAGCACATTGCCGGGCGTGTTCCCGTCATTGCCGGCACGGCAAGCAACGACACGGCTTACGCTGTCAAAATTTCCAAAGAGGCATGTTCTTTTGGTGCTGATGCTCTTCTGATTGCCGCACCTTATTACAACAAGCCCACCCAAAAAGGCTTGTATATGCATTATGCCGCGATTGCCGAAGCTGTGGATATTCCTATTATTTTATATAACATCCCCGGCAGAACCGGTTGCAACCTGCTTCCTAAAACCGTGCAAAAGCTTGCTGAATTTGACAACATTGTCGGTATCAAAGAAGCCAGCGGCGACTTGTCCCATGTTGCAAAAATCGCCCACTTAATGCAAGGAAAAGATTTTGCCATTTATTCCGGTAATGATGATCAGGTTCTTCCTGTGTTGTCTTTGGGTGGCAAGGGTGTCATTTCCGTTTTGTCTAATATTTGCCCGCAGGATACACATGATATGGTTCACGCCTATTTGAACGGCGACACCAAAAGAGCCACAGAGCTTCAACTTAATATGCTGGATCTCATCAATGCTCTGTTTGTTGAAACCAATCCCATTCCCGTAAAGACCGCTTTGAATATTTTAGGATTCAACACAGGTAACCTTCGCCTTCCTCTTTGCGAAATGGAAGAAGCAAATCTTCAAATCCTGAAAAATGCCATGAAGGACTACGGACTTATCTAAAAGTCAGAAAGAGGTTTACCTATGATAAATCTGATGTTGTTTGGTTACAACGGCAAGATGGGACATATGATCCGAGAAGCCGCTAATGAAAACAATGCATTTCATATCGTTGCCGGTGTCGATATTGCCGCCGGCAACGACGGTGATATTCCTGTTTATACAGATCCGTTTTTATACACCGGTCCTATTGATGTCATCATTGACTTTTCTCATCCCGATTTTTTAGGCACGCTTTTGCAGTATGCTTCCGAGAGAAATGTCCCCGTTGTCATCGCAACAACCGGTTTTTCTGATGAACAGAAGCTTTTAATCGAAAGCTATTCTCAAAAAATTCCCGTGTTCCACAGTGCCAACATGTCTGTCGGCATCTATGTGCTCACAGAGCTTGCCAAACAAGCGCAAATCGCATTGATGAATGATTATGACACAGAAATCATCGAAATGCATCACCATCGGAAATTAGATGCGCCCAGTGGCACAGCACTTGCTATCGCTGATGCATTAAAAACCGTGCGCACGGAAACGGAATATGTATACGACCGTCATAGTGTTCGCAAAAAACGCAGTCCTGCCGAAATTGGAATCAGCTCTGTTCGTGGCGGCACAATTGTCGGAGAGCACACCGTTCTCTTTGCCGGTGAAGAAGAGCAGATTGAGATTACACATACTGCCACCTCCCGCAAGGTTTTTGCCGTTGGCTCCCTTCGTGCGGCGGCATTTATGCACGGCAAGTCCGCAGGGTTTTATTCCATGCAAGATTTAATGGCAAAGGAGAGCAAATAAATGCTTCATGAGATTATCACAACCAAATATCTGAAAAGTGGCTACACTTTGATTACTGTTGATAATATTCCGGCGGACACCGCACTTTCTGCGGCTGAGATTTTAACTACGGTTTCCGATGCCGGTGTTAATATTGATATGATTTGCCAAACGCCGCCATACAGTTCTTCCACAGATATTTCCTTCACTTTTGAAGATAAAGATTTGATGCGAGTTCTGACGGCTATCGGATCACTGCGTGCCAAATTTCCCAAGCTTCGTTCCGATGTCAACCCCGGGAACTGCAAGCTGTTTTTCTTCGGTGAAGAAATGGTCAACACCCCCGGTGTTGCCGCCGGTGTTTTGACGATGCTCTCTAAAGCCGGTCTTGGCATCAAACTCATCACCACTTCGGATAAAGATATCTCCATTTTGATAGATGCCGCCGACCAAGACGCCGCCGCATCATTATTTAATCTTGATGTGCAATGATTGGTACCCTCGTTAATACTGTTGCCGTTCTCGTCGGTGCTATTTTCGGGCTCCTTTTCAAAAAAGGGATTCCGAAAAAATTAGAGAAAAATATATTCACGGCACTGGGTCTTGCTGTTCTTTACGTTGGCATCAGCGGCACTTTGAAAGAACCCTTTGTCGGCAATTTGAAAGAAGAAAGCAATTTAGTTTTGATTGTTATTCTTTCCATGGTATTCGGCGCAATTATCGGCGAGCTTTTGGATTTGGATGGTGGCTTGAACAAGCTGGGACATTGGTTCGAAAAGAGATTTTCAAATTCTCCAAGCGAAAGCGGTAGCTTTGCTCATGGGTTTGTTACGGCAAGCCTTGTGTTTTGTGTTGGCGCCATGTCTGTTGTCGGTCCCATCGAAGATGCCCTCATCGGCAGTCGCGGCACATTGTATACAAAATCGCTTTTAGACGCTGTCGGTGCTGTTGTTTTTGCATCCTCTATGGGCATTGGTGTGTTGTTCTCTTCCCTTTTCATTCTTGTTTATCAAGGAAGCATCGCACTTCTTGCTCTGGTAATGGGACAAGCCTTATCCTCGGTATTCACCCCGATTGCCGTTGCCGAAATGGGTGTTGTCGGATCTTTACTCATTATTGCCATCGGCACAAATTTACTTTCCATCACAAAAATCAAGGTGATGAATTTGCTTCCTGCTATATTCTTCCCCTTGCTTTTATCCCGATTTATGTGATCGGTACTTGTCTTTTTTCGCCCACGAAAAGACAGTATATAACCACAACAATCTATGGGCAGAAAGGTTTTTGAAAAACCATGGAAAAAATGACCTACAAAGATTTTACACTGCACACAAAAACAATGCCCGACCGTAACGGCTTTTTCGGTCAATACGGCGGTAGCTTTGTTTCTCCCGAGTTGGCTGTTGCGCTTTCGGAAATCGACCATGCCTATCAAACGATTTGCCATAGCTCTCAATTCATCAATGAGCTTCGTCGAATCCGCAAAGAATTCCAAGGGCGCCCCACGCCGGTATACCACTGCGAACGTCTTTCCAAAATGAACGGCGGCGCACAAATTTACTTAAAACGTGAGGATTTAAACCATACCGGTGCTCATAAGCTCAATCACTGCATGGGCGAAGGCTTGCTTGCCAAATTCATGGGAAAAACCAAGCTGATTGCAGAAACCGGTGCCGGTCAGCACGGTGTTGCCTTGGCAACCGCCGCCGCTTATTTCGGTATGGAATGTGACATCTACATGGGCGAAGTCGACATTGCCAAGCAGGCACCCAACGTTGCCCGTATGCGTATGCTCGGCACCCGTGTTGTTCCCGTTTCCCACGGACTCAAAACATTAAAAGAAGCTGTCGATGCCGCATTTGAAGCCTATACCAAAGAATACAAAAATGCTATCTACTGCATCGGCTCCACCCTCGGCCCTCACCCCTTCCCCTTGATGGTCAGAGACTTCCAATCCGTTGTCGGCATTGAAGCCAAGGATCAGTTCCGTGAAATGACAGGGCTTCTTCCCGATGCCGTTGTTGCCTGCGTTGGCGGTGGCTCCAACTCCTTAGGTATGTTCTCCGCTTTCCTGGACGAACCTGTAAAAATCTACGGTGTTGAACCCTTGGGCAAAGGTCCTTCCTACGGCGACCATGCCGCCTCCATTGCATACGGCAAAGAAGGCATCATGCACGGATTCAACAGCATCATGCTTGCCGATGAAAACGGCGATCCCGCCGCAGTCTACTCCATCGCCAGTGGCCTCGACTACCCCGCCGCCGGCCCCGAACATGCCTACCTTCATAGTGTCGGCAGAGTTGACTATAAAACCATCACCGACGATGAAGCCATGCGCGCTTTCTACGCCCTGTGCCGCTACGAAGGCATCATCCCCGCCTTGGAAAGCTCCCACGCCGTTGCCTACGGTATGCAGCTTGCCAAAGAAATGCAAACCGGCACCGTCCTCGTCAACCTCTCCGGCAGAGGCGACAAAGACCTCGACTATATCGCCGAAAAGTACGGCTACGGTGAGGAATATAATTTGTAATTTGATAGCGCATAACAAAAAAAGAGATCATTTCTTTCGATTTGATCTCTTTTTTCTGTCGCCAAAAAACATTTTATAGTTATACGTAATGCATTTTTTACAATTCTTCCATCATGAAAGTTGTATATTCTTTGCAGTAATAGCTGTGGTCAAGCCCTTTCCGATAGACTATTACCGCCTACCAAATCTGCTACCTCCACTGAAGGAGAACGTCTCGTAGGTGTACGGAAACAACGCAGGCTAAACTACTTAAAACACCACCGCAAAGCCCTATATTACAACCTGCACACTTCCGGTAAACTGCATTCCCACTTCACAGATATCGAATAGCAGGTGTAAGAACTCTTTTTTCAGCTCGTAAAACAACACGTCAAAAAAGAAGGTATTACCGAACAGCTCAAAGCAACCGACCAAATGAAGCGTGTGAAGATGAATAACCTTCGTTAGCGTGTAATCGAAACGGTCAACACAAAAATTTTATTTGCATAAAGAATATTGTATCAAAATATCTCCTGAAACGAAATCGTGCAAAAGCACGATAAAATCCAAAACACGTTTGGATGAAATCAAAACTTACTGTTTTGATGAAATTAAATCCGTCTTTTATCCGCCGAGAGCGATTTCATCTGCGTTAGCAGATTTCATCCACCGGAGATGGATTTATTCCGTCTGGCAAGACGGATTTAGTTGAAAAAAGCACCGACAAAGTCGATGCTTTTTTCTGGGAAATGACTCTAATTTTGATAAAATGCACCCCCCTATAAGGAAATTTGCACCCCCTTATAGTGAAAATGCACCCCCTAACGACTTTTAGGTTTATGTTTTTATTCTTTTACAAACTCATCATCATTTGCGTGTCTTAAAATGTATTTTCCCATTAA
>JAFPCL010000190.1 GCA_017390225.1 Clostridia bacterium | reverse complement strand
TTAAAATGATTGTATGCATGTTAGGCTATGCAAAAAATGCACAGCAAAGTGGTGGTTATCCCGATGGCTTTATGACAACTGCCGATACGTTAGGATTACTAAACGGTTTAAATATTTCAGGAAAAGCTTATGCCACAAGAGGCGATGTTGCCGTTATGATTTTCCGTGCATTAGACGTTCCATATCTTGTCACAGATGAAAATGGAAACTTGCTTGAAGATATTTCCGCTGATTTGACCTTGCGTACAATTCACGAAGAACTTTTACAATTCAATAATTCGGATGAATATTTTGATATCTCTGATGAAAACAGCGTGGGCTAACTGCATCAAAAAAACAGTTTATCTTATAGTCTAAAAAGAAAAGGAAAGTTGTTTGTTTATATACAGCAACTTTCCTTTTTATCGTATGCAAAGGAGGCTACAGCCGATGGCTGTAGCCTCCTTTTGTATCACGGCGGTGTGCTTTCGCCGTTTATTTTCTTAAAGTGAGAATCATATTTTGTCGTTTAGTGTTTGTAGTGAACGTGCAGAAGCTCGTGTGCTCTGTCTTTGATAATGTCTTTGTAGAGACCTTCCAGAGCGGGGTTGTCCTGAGAGCGACGGATGCAGGACATATTGTCTGCAGTGTACAGACCCTTGTTTCTTGCAACCTTTTCTTCAAAGGGAACGAAGGGCTGACCGGCACCGCATACACAGCCGCCGGGGCAAGCCATGACTTCGATGAGGTCGAACTTTTCGCCATTCTGAACTCTCTGAATCAGCGTTTCTGCGTTCTTCAAACCGTGAGCCACACCGATGTGCAGGGTGAGTTCGCCGTAGGGTACGTCGAATTCCTTCACGCCGTCGAAGCCACGTTCGCCCATAGCGGCGATTGCGCTGAGAGCGGCTCTGGAGTTATCGGGAACCAGGCGACGAAGCACTGCTTCGGTAACACCACCGGTGACACCGAAGATAACGCCGGCGCCGGAAACAGTGCCGAAGGGCATATCTACAGCTTCGGGCTCGATTTCCCGGAATACGATACCGGATTCGGTAATCATGCTGATAAGTTCCTGTGTGGTGATAACTGCATCCACATCGGGCATACCGTCACGAGTGAATTCTTCGCGGTCTGCTTCGAATTTCTTTGCGGTACAGGGCATAACAGCTACGTGGAACATCTTCTTTTCATCGTTCTTGGAAGCTTCCTTGAGGGCAGCTGCGAACATCTGCATGGGAGACTTGCAGGAAGAGATGTTTTCCATCAGCTCGGGATGCTTCTTTTCTGCGTAACGAATCCATGCAGGGCAGCAGGAAGTAAACAGCGGGAACTTGCCGCCTTTTTCTACGCGTTCTAAGAATTCCTGAGATTCTTCCATGACCGTGAGGTCAGCAGACAGGGTGGTATCATATACTTCGTCGAAGCCGATGCGGCGCAGAGCGGCAACGATCTTACCCATGGTGTTTTCACCGTTCTTCATGTGCAGTTCTTCACCGATAGCCACACGAACAGCGGGTGCTACCTGAACGGTAACGTTGAGGTTGGGATTGTCGATCGCAGCCCAAACCTTTTCGGTGTCGTTCTTGACCACCAGAGCACCGGTGGGGCAAACGGCAGAGCACTGACCGCAGCCTACGCAAGCAGACTCGGAAAGCGGAATGTGGAAGGGGGTGCTGATGGACATATGAGAACCACGGTGTGCAAAGTCGATGGCACCGACGTTCTGGATTTCGTTACATACACGAACACAGTCACCGCACAGGATGCACTTTGCATTGTCCTTCACGATGGAAACGGAAGAGGTGTCTTCATCGGGAACAGGATTGGTGTTCGGGAAACGAACGCCTTCAATGTGGAACTTGTCTGCCAGGCTCTGCAGCTTGCACTTGCCGTTGTCAGCACAGGTTGTGCAGTCGCGGCAGTGATTTGCAAGAAGCAGTTCCAGAATCATTTTTCTGTATTTACGAAGCTTTTCGGTGTTGGTCTTAATGGACGCACCGGCACGAGGCGGCGTGGAGCAAGCAGCTTCCAGCATACCTCTTTCATTTTCTACCATACACATACGGCATGCACCGTATACGGACAATTCGGAATGATAGCAGAAGGTGGGCATCTGGATGCCTGCCTTACGAATAATCTCAAGCAGGTTCTTTTCGCCTTCGATGGCAACCTTCATGCCGTCGATTGTAATAAATTCGCTCATGTTCAACCCTCCTTGATTGCTTTGAACGGGCAAGATTCAAGACATGCACCGCACTTGATACACTTCGACTGATCGATAACAAACGGCTTCTTGATTTCGCCGGAGATTGCACCGACCGGGCAGGTTCTGGAGCACTTGGAGCAACCTTTGCACAGCTCGGGATCGATGGTGATCTTCACAAGCTTCTTGCAGTTGCCGGTGGGGCAAGTGCCGTTGATGTGGGCAACGTATTCATCTCTGAACTGCTTCAGCGTGCTGACAACGGGATTCGGAGCCGTTTTGCCCAGACCGCAAAGTGCGGTTGCCATAATCATTTCAGCCAGCTCTTCCAAAGTGTCGAGGTCTTCCATCTTGCCTTGACCGGCAACGATGCGTTCCAAGATTTCAAGCATACGCTTGGTACCTTCGCGGCAGGGTACGCACTTACCGCAGGATTCGTTCTGGGTGAAGTTCATGAAGAAGCGAGCAACTTCAACCATGCAGGTGTGTTCGTCCATAACGACCAGACCACCGGAACCGATGATGGCGCCAACTGCCTTTAAGGAGTCGTAGTCCAGAGGCATGTCCAAATGCTCTGTGGTCAAGCAACCGCCGGAGGGACCACCAATCTGAACAGCCTTGAATTCTGCGCCGCCACGGCAGCCGCCACCGATATCATAAATGATTTCGCGAAGGGTGGTTCCCATGGGAACTTCGATCAAGCCGGTGTTGGAAATATTACCGGTCAGAGCAAATGCCTTGGTACCGGCATTGCCGCGGCTTCCGATGCCTGCAAACCATTCTGCGCCGCGGTTGATAATAGAAGCAACATTGGCATAGGTTTCTACGTTGTTGGGAACGGTGGGTTTGCCGAACAGACCCTTGATAACCGTGAGCGGGGGACGAACTCTGGGGAAGCCGCGATCGCCTTCGATGGATGCAATCAGAGCGGTTTCTTCACCGCAGACGAATGCGCCTGCGCCGCGGTTGATGTGCAGATGGAAGGAGAAGGCAGTGCCTAAAATGTTGTCACCCAAAATGCCCATTTCCTCTGCCTGTGCAATAGCGTTCTTAAGACGTGCAACAGCCATGGGATATTCGGCACGGACATAGATATAACCGTCTTGTGCGCCTGTGGCAACACCGGCGATCATCATACCTTCGATAACGCTGTGGGGGTCGCCTTCCATGATACTTCTGTCCATGAATGCACCCGGGTCACCTTCGTCACCGTTGCAAAGGATATATTTCTTGTCAGATTCGGTCTTTCTAACGGTTTCCCACTTGATACCTGCGGGGAAGCCTGCACCACCACGGCCGCGAAGACCGGAATCTTTGATGGTCTTGACAATTTCGTCGCCATCCATTTCAAAGAGTGCTTTTTCCAGAGCGGTGTAGCCGCCGATAGCGATGTACTCCAAGATAGAGTCTGCATCAATATGGCCGCAGTGCTCTAAAACAACACGCGTTTGCTTTTTATAGAAAGGAATTTCATCCTGGCAAGCGTAAACCTGACCGTTTCTGGTGTATGCCAGACGTTCAACGAGTTCGCCGTTTACCAAAGTCTTATCGAGGATTTCTTCGCAGTCTTCCATCTGAACCTTGGTGTACAGCCAGCCTTGGGGCTCGATACGAAGGAGAGGTCCCATTTCGCAGAAGCCGTGGCAACCGCTCTTCTTCATGCCGATGGATTCATCATGGGGATCTTCCATCAGTTCCACACTGTAGGGCAGATTCTTTTCTGCCATCAGTTCAACCAGTCTGTCGTAAATCTTCAGGGAGCCACCGGCGATACAACCGGTACCGGCGCAAACCAGGATTCTCTTGGTCTGCTTTGCGAGGGAAGCCGCCATAGACTCTCTAAGAGCGATCAGTTCTTCTCTACTCTTAATCATTTTTTGCTTCCTCCTTTAACTGCTTAATCAGCTCGGTTGCCTTATCGGGGGTCATGGCAGCATGAACGGTTTCGTTAACCATCAGAACAGGTGCGAGGCCGCAAGCGCCGAGACAGGAAACGGTTTCAACGGTGAAAAGCAGGTCGTCGGTGGTCTTTTGACCTTCGGAAAGACCTAAATCCTTGCGCAGTCTTTCCAGAATCGGAATAGACTTACGAACGTGACATGCAGTGCCGTCGCAAACCTTGATAACATACTTGCCCTTGGGCTCCAAGGAGAAGTTTTCATAGAAGGTGGCAACGCTGAAAGCTTTCGCTTCACTCACGCCCAGCTTCTTTGCAACGTGCGGGAATACTTCACGGGGCAGATAGTGATAATGCTCGTGGATTTCCTGCAGGATTGCAATGATGAATTTCGGATCGTTTTCGTATTGATCCAAAATTCGGTCAACCAGGGAATAATCAAACCCGTTGTTCATTGTTGTTCATCCTTTCTTCATATAAAATACCTTTGACGGGGGGTAAGATTTATAAAACTTCAGCTTTTCATTATGCAAAAGCTGTTGTTTTCAATTAGGACAGATGCCCCACAAGCCACGGAAGCGATGTGCCGATATGCTCATCCAGCACCACGACCCCGGGGGGCACAATCAATTTGACATGGGCAAAATTCCAAATAGCGGTGATGCCGCTTTTCACCATTTCGTCGCACACGGCTTGCGCCGCACCCTGCGGCACGGAAATAATCCCCAAACGAATGCCGCGTTGTGCGCAAACCTGCGGCATTTGCTCACAAGGCAGAATCTCTTTGCCGTTGACACAGTTTCCGATGTTCTCGGGATTCTGATCAAAGGCGATGGCAATATGCACGCCATAGCGGCCGAAATCGTTGTAATTTAAAAGTGCTTTTCCCAAGTTGCCCGTGCCGACCAAAACGGCTTCGTGTAGCACTTCACTGCCGATACAGCTTTCCAGATCTGCAATAAGCTCCACGGTCTTGTATCCGATTTTCGGGCGACCGCCGGAGCTGACCAGCGCCAAATCTTTTCTCACCTGTACCTCATTGAGCTTGAGTGCCGCGGCAATACTTGTGGCGGAAATATTAACAGGAGCATCCGGCGAAAGGCTTTGCAGATAGGAAAGGTACAGAGGCAGCCTTTTCATCGTAGCAACGGAAATCGTATTCTTTTCGTTCATCCTTTTCTCCTTTCGCAAATCTCCAACAGTCATTATACAACACAAAAAAGAAAAAAGCAATAGGTTTGTCAAATATCGATAAAAATTTTTCGATAAATTTCATTCGATAAAGCCGTATCGATTTATGAAAAATCGACATAAACACCGATTTACTTTTTCCATCGTGCATATATGGTTATATTATATATGATACAACCGAAAATGTAAAGAGGTTTATGTCGATTTTTTTAATTATTTAATTTTCACAGGCAAGTCTACCGGAGAAAGCATCGATGTTTTGAAGAAGAACAACTGCTCCTGTTCTCCCTTGGGCAATCGGAAGCTCTGTGCAGTTTCCGACGTCAGACTGTTCCAATTTACAATGAGTTTTTACACAGTCTGACGTCCCCACTCTGTTCCGTGACACTCCCTTTAATCACCTATTTGCTGCATAACCCACTTTTCAAATTCTTTATCATGGTCAACATCGGGATGCTCTATATACATGTTCATAAAAACCTTTTTGTATTCTTCGTTTTCCGGTGCAAGAAGAATGGCTTCTTTTTGATGTTGATAACTCAAAGGGATCATCCCTTCCATATAGTTGAAAAAAATCAAAGTAATAAATGCCGCCATATGCAATAATTCCGGCACGGCTTCTTTGCGGTGTATTTTGCAGTATTCTATGATTGCCACAAGAAACACATAGGAGCGTATATCCTCTTCCTGTGCAAGCCTATGAATTTCCGCCAAAGCGTCATCGAGTCTGTCTACCAATAAACCGACTTGATTCAAATCACAATTTAAAATAAGTTCACGGCATTTCTCCATAGCCTTCTTCTCCTTTAAAAATCCTCCGCTTCCACATAGTCGTAGTCCGCATCGGTGAGCGCTCTTCCCCATTTTTCTTCGTAGTCGGTGATCAGTTCCAACAGATTTCGAATCAGCTTGTCCAGTGCTTCAGCTTCGGTGTTTCCGTATCCCGATGTGCCGTCCGTCGTATTGTTCTTTCGATCACAGATCTCAATGTTTGATAGTGCCAAATAGCTTCCGTCCGCTTCTTGCCAGACTCTTGCCTTGCAATGGGTGTAGGGAAACACTTCCGTTGAAAACAAATTATATTCCGCGACCAATTTGCTGATCACGATTTTCTTTTCATATTTTAAGCTTTTCCAATCCATTGCCATCACCTGTTTTATATGTTCATCACATAAATTTCTTTATTTCCCATGCAGTCATCGGCGCACCGCCAGCGAACACCTTCCGCTTCTATCCATGTTCCGTGGTACACATCCGGCTTTTCTTTGAAAAAGCTGTCGTACCAATAAATTTTTCCATCTCGCATCAACATGGATGCATCCAAAATTTCCGCTGTATATGCCGTATTTTTGGGAGAAAGCGACAGCGTAATCACGCCTGAAAATTCCATTTCGATTGCCATAGGGTTTTTATCTTGTCGCTGAAAAATCATTCTTACGCTTCTTTGATCGTTAAAGGGAAACATCCCTAAATCTTCTCCGACATAAGCACCGCTGATGTATTTCAGCTCTTTGATGCAGCTGTCGTGAAATCCGCCAAAGGATTGCATCAAAACACAAATATCTTCCTCCGTTTGGATTGGTGTCCATTCACCCATCGCCATTTTCTTTCACTCCTTTTTCATCCGCATCCAACGGTTTTCGTTACTGTGCGCCACGTCGCCACACGCCGGAACCGGTATAGTATATTTTAACATAAGGCACATCACATGTCAATTCCTTATGCACGAACGGTCGTTTTTGAGCACTGATGGTTGTGTTTCATTCCTCGTTCCAAGTATTTTTGATATCATGATATCATGATATCAAAATAGAATTTGTAAAAAAACAAACCGAAACAGAATTGTGTGTGTCTCGGTTTGTTCGTTTCGTTGATGAAAATCATCCATACTGCACCCGTTCCCTCACTGCTTAGGGCAATAGCATTCTTCAACAGCATATTGCCGTTAGGGTCATAGGTATAGCCCGTCACAACCGTTTGCCCGTCTTGGGCGCTTTGCTCTTTTGTCAGGCGGTTATTTTTGTCATAGGCATAGGTGATTGTCTGCGTTGTTACGCCATCTGCAGTGACGGTTTTGGTGGCACGATTGCCAAAGGGTGTGTAAGAATACGCAGTAACAGCATCGCCTTCGGTTTCGGTGAGAAGCCGTCCCATGCCGTCGTAGGTGTAGGCGGTAGTTTGTGCTCCCTTTTGCACCGTCTTTTTGTTCCCGTTAGCAAAGTAGGTTGCGGTGTAGTTTTCTAT
>JAFPCL010000189.1 GCA_017390225.1 Clostridia bacterium | reverse complement strand
ACAGCTACACAAACGCCGACCATAATTAAAGAAATAACCGCTATAATGCCGTATGCCAAAGACAAGCCGAATGCCCCCCTTTTTCATCAATTTAGGATATCCATATGTGTTTATATAAAAAAATTCATATGTATCATACCACAAAAGTTACAAGAAATCAATCATAATACCCAACAAAGTTACAAGTCTGTTTTTTCTACCTACATAATAAAAAATTTGGTGAAAGTACAACAAGCCTCCTATCAAATATTTGTAAAAACCCTTTTTGTTTTTTTACATAAAATTTGCCGTACAAATCACAGAGCTTTGCAGATACTTCATCGGAGCTTCGGCGTTCAATTGCTATTAAAAAAATGGAGCGAGCTTCTTCCGCAAAACGATTGTCTTTTCATCCATGGTTCGACTTACGTTCATTGGTATGATTGTATAACAGATTATATTTTCTGATCCTCTATGTAAAAAAACATCGCCCCCACAGACACTTTCTGTGAGGGCGTATTTTTAATAAGAAAACGCTTTCTTCGTTCGATCGATCTTAATGAGTCCGTCCTCTTCCACCAGAGGAAGTACAATCACGTGTCCGGATACGGTGTCGGTTTTGCTGTTCGGACCATGCAACGCCAGCATCAGCTGACCGCCGTGGGTGGAGAAAATCATGCCGTGACCACCGTCGTAGATGTATTCGGGGTACATGTCTTTTTGATAGAGTAATTTTTCTTCATGCTTCCACGGGCCTAAAATATTGCCGCTTTCGGATTGTGCGAGGGCGACCACATAGCCTTTTTCCGAAAAGTTTGACCAGATCATCAGAAGCTTTCCTTGCTCCGTGGTGTAGAGGAAGGGGCCGTCGGTGACGCCATTGGTTGCCCAGGCGGGGTCTTTGGCATAGAACAGTGTTTGCGGTGTGGTGATCAGCTGCGTGAAATCTTCGGAAAGCCGTGCCGCGACCATACTGCCGTTGCCGTCGGGCATGCTTGTCCATTCGTGGACGAATACAAGCCACGGCGCACCGTTTTCATCAACGTATAATGTGCCGTCGATGGCATCCCAACCGATGGGTGAAATATCCGTTTGAATACATGTGAAGGGGCCCAAGGGATTGTCGGCACGGTATACACCGATGGTACGCCCGCCGAAGTTCGGCAAGCCATCCGGCTTGTTTTGATTATTGGCGGACTGTACCGAAGAGAAAATATAGAAATTGCCTTTATAATAATGACATTCCGGTGCCCAGAAATAGCTTCCGATGCCGTGGAAATTTTCCGACGTCGTCAAAACCGCCACAGGCTTTGACCAATACATCAAATCTTCACTGACATAGCATCTGACGCCGGAGGCGCCTGCGCTTTGATACAGATAATACTTTCCGTCGTAGGGCATAATGAAGGGATCGCGGCAATTAAAAGGATCGGACAACCTCTTTATCGCAGAAAAATCCGGCACGATGGTCGGTCTTGTGGATGCGGTGGGCAGGATGCCGAGATTAGAAAACTTTGTGCGAACATTCAAATCACTTTGCAGGGCAATTTGCGCCGAGGGCTCCATATTCTCAACGGTGCCTTCCCATAATAACACTTTGCACGTATCTGAAGGCGTCTGTTTGGCATAATCCATGACATACCATTCGTTGCGCCGCAAAGATACGGTTTTTGTGGTTACCGAGGACAGGCGATTTCCTTGGAATGTTGCTAAAATGAGCTTTTGGTTTTTTATATTTTGATCCGACCAAAGGCAAAGACTTCCTTGCGTAAGGCAAGCAGACAAATTTTTATTCATTTCTGCCTGCGTATAGCCGGCGGCAATATAGCGAATATAGTCGAGCTGTGCATGGGTCTTCGAGCCACCGCCGTAGGTCACCGATACCGTGTTGTCACCTTTATGCAACGGAAGAACAACGGGATATTCCCGCCACACTTGAAAGCTCGTGGAATCATCATAGTAGAGTGTTTGTGCGTTTTTCGTGTCGCCGTTGGCATAGACCGTGTGACAGGGCACAACGCCGCAGTGGTCCTGATTACCGTCGGCACAAATAAAGAACAGATAGTCCCCTGCCGCTTTGGCATAAACCGTAAAATTGACCGTGGCACTCATGCTGTCGATATAGCCTACATATTTGCCGCCGGAAGCTGTATCGCTACCGACGGAAACACGTGCCGTGCCCGTGAGCATGGCGTTTTCCGCTTCCAGCCGCATCGGCACACCAAGACCTTCCCACAGGAAGACCTCCAGCTTCACAAACTCGGCGCAGGTTGCCGACCAGCGGCTCATATCTTCATACGGTGAATAGGCAAAGGTGACGGTATTTCTTCCCTTTTTCAAAGAAAGCTCAATCTCATACACTTGCACCTCACTCGGCACGGTTGCTTTGGTGTAGTATACGGTTTTCTTCTCCGCAACATTGCCGTTGGTATAGTAGTCGTGGCAGGGCTCGGGCTGATACGCAATATTCCCCGACGAATGCACCAATGCTCTATATTCCCCGTCGTGCGGTGCATATACCACAAAGGTTACCGTGGAATTCTCTCCCGTTCCGTTATAGTCAATCATGCGCACACGGGAACCATCGGCGGATAAAGTTGCTTTCCCGGTCAGCGTTGCCGTATCTGCCGTTAACGTCACGCCGTAAGCAGCAAAACTGACAGATAGCAAGCTGACCCATAACCCCAATAAAAGCATCAAAAAACAATTTCTTTTCATAACTTTCTCCCCCTCCAACTATTGGTTGCTTTTTTCTTTCATTTATGTTATACTATAAAACAGTGATAAAAAACAGAAAGCGAGATTATCTCATGATTAAAGTTTTATTTGTTTGCCATGGTAATATATAAACACAAGGCTTGAAAGCCTATTAAAACAAGGCATTGCGGACATAAGTGGTTTTAATTTACAGAGTTTTTACAGAGAATAAAATACAAAGGAAGTCATAGTGCATAATAAGTTAATACTATCTTTGAATATTAAAAGAAGTCTATTATTGATTGCTTAATTGTGATTGATAGTAGGCTTCTTTTAGTATTTAAGGATAATACTAAAAACCGCTGCCATACCTATAACAAGCCTTAAAACAATGATTTCATTGGCATAATATTACAACGAAAGGAGCAATGAATGGACACAATATTTAAAAATGAATTGATTGATAGAATATCAGCAAAGCTCAACACGGAGCGTATAGTAGTAGGTGGTAACAAGTGCTTATACAAACGCAAATATCAACTAAAATTTACTGAATTTATCATAGCTAAAGTTTTAGATGCTTTTT
>JAFPCL010000188.1 GCA_017390225.1 Clostridia bacterium | reverse complement strand
TTATACTTCTTTTGAAGAGAAAAATTAAGTAGGTGGAAATTTACATGCCCGATAAAAGAGAAGAATTTGAATCTTTATTTGAAACCGTTGACAGAGTATACACCCTCGACGGTTCCCGTTATGCCAACATTGATATTAAAAAAGGCCTTCGCAACCGTGACGGCACAGGTGTTTTGGTCGGCCTCACCAATATCGGTGAAGTGCACGGCTATGTGATTGAAGAAATGGAAAAGATGCCCGACGAAGGTAAGCTCAGCTACCGTGGTATCGATTTGGAAGAGTTGGTGCAAGGCTTCCAGGAGGATCACCGCTTCGGCTTTGAAGAAGTCGTGTATCTTCTTTTGATGGGCGGTCTTCCGTCGCCCTTGGAGCTCAACGATATGCAGAGCTATATGGACGAAGTGGCGCCGCTTCCCGAAGGCTTTGTGGAAGATATGATTTTCAAAGCGCCCAGCCCCAATATTATGAACAAGCTGGCTCGTTGCGTTTTGGCTTCTTATTCCTATGATAAAGCAGCTGATGATATTTCCACAAGAAATGTCCTTCGCCAGTCCATGGAGCTCATTGCAAGATTTCCCACCTTCGTGGCATATTCCTATGCCGCCAAGGCGCATTACTGCGATAATAAGAGTCTGATTATCCACAACCCGCTTCCCGGCAGATCCATTGCGGAAAACTTCCTGCATATGATTCGCCCCGATGGAATCTACACGGATGAAGAAGCTCGTGTTTTAGACCTTGCACTGGTGGTGCATGCAGAGCATGGCGGCGGTAACAACTCCGCTTTTGCAACCCACGTTCTGTCTTCCTCCGGCACGGATACCTACTCTGCCATTGCCGCCGCTGTCGGCTCTTTGAAGGGCCCTAAGCACGGTGGCGCCAATGCCAAGGTTATCGGCATGATTGAAGATATCAAAGCCCATGTGTCCAATACCAATGATGAGGGGGCACTTTCCGATTATCTCATCAAGATTCTCAATAAAGAAGCTTATGACAATTCCGGCTTGATTTATGGTATGGGTCATGCCATCTACACCCTTTCCGATCCTCGTGCTGTGCTCTTAAAAGAGCAGGCAAGAGTCATGGCACAGAAGACCGACAGGGAAGAGGAGTTCATGCTCTATGAGTCCATCGAACGTCTCACCCCCGAACTTCTGCGTGGTGTTAAAGGCAATGACAAAGTCGTTTGCGCCAACGTGGATATGTATTCCGGTTTTGTATATCAGTGTTTGGACATTCCGCCGGAATTATACACACCTCTGTTTGCAATCTCCCGTATTGCCGGTTGGTGTGCACACCGCTTAGAGGAAATCCGTTTCTCCAGTCGTATTATCCGTCCTGCCTACAAGAGTGTGACGAAGCATAAAAACTACGTTCCACTCTCTGATAGATAATATTTTATTTAGGAGGTATCCCCATGAAAAAAAGAGGAATGATCTTTTTGATCATTGCCGCGATTTGCATGGCAAGCGTTGCCTTATGCTTTGCGGCTGATTACAACACTTCGGTGATTCGTGTAATCCTGAACCAAAAGCGTTTATCTTTTGACACGGAACCTACCATCATGAACGGCAGAACCATGCTTCCGTTGCGCGCAGTCTTTGAAGCCTTGGAAGCTGAGGTTTCTTGGGACGACGCCACCCGTACCGTTACGGCGGTCAAAGGTGACACCACAGTAAAGCTCACTGTGGGTGAAACGACAGCCTATGTGAACGACAGCCCTGTTACACTCGATCAGGCGGCATCCATCGTTGATGGCCGCACCTTAGTGCCCCTTCGTTTTGCATCCGAAAGCATGGGGCTCACTTGCTACTGGGATGCAGAATCCCGCACCGTATCTTTGGCATCTATTCGCGACACCATGCCCGACACCTTTGTCGGCATCGACGGCTACGGCAGACTCCTTCCCACGGCAGAAGAAGTTGGCTATCCGCGCGAAAATAAGACCATTGCACTTTTCTACTATTGCTGGAACACCGAAAGTTGCCATTTCAACCGCGATGTTCACGATATCACTAAGATTTTAAATGGTGAACAGGATTTCATGGGTGTCACTGCATTCCATTATTGGGGTGAACCCTTCTTTGGCTACTACCACAATGCAGACCCCTTTGTCATTCGCAAGCATGCCGAAATGTTTGCAGATGCAGGTATCGACGTGTTGTTCTTTGATAATACCAATGGTGCTATCTATCCCGAAACGGTTCATGCCATCGTGGACACCTTCGCTGAAATTCGTGCTGAAGGCGGCACCACGCCGCAGATTTGCGGTTTCGGTAACGAATCTGTTATGCGCCAGTATTATAATGAGTTTTTTAATCCCAATACCCACACCCAAGAGGAGCTTGACAAAATCTATGATTTGTGGTTCCAATGGGAAGGAAAGTATTTTGTACTTTCCGATCTTCGCACCTATGCATGGAAAACACAATCGCTGACAAAAGATCTGAACAAAGCAAAAACGCAGGAAGAAAAAGACACCATTCAGGCAGATATTGATTTCTATTCCTGCTTTGCTGATTGGAACTACCGCAGCGGTACTTCCTACGGCAGTGACAATAAGATGTCTTGGAACTGGATTCAGGATTCTCCCGTGCAATACGGTCACGGCGAAGATGAAAACGACACCGAGCAGGTCGGTGTATCTGTAGCACAGCATCCTCATTCCAATCGCGGCAAGAGCCTCGTTAACGGCGTTCAGCCTGCTTGGGGCGAACAGGATACCAAAGCCGGTGGTTACTTTAACGAACAGATGTCCCGCGCCATCGAGCTGGATCCCGATATCATTTGGGTTACCCAGTGGAATGAATGGATTGCACAGAGATTCTCCACCGATCAAAATGTCGGTCCGTTCTGGGATGGTCCTGTCTACGCTATGCAGCCGCATGAACCGGGACAGAGCTATTTCATCGACGTATATAACTGGGAATTTAACCGAGATTTAGAGCCCATGCGCAACGATGGCGACTACGGCTACGGTGATAACTATTATTATCAGTTCGTCAGCTTCATCCGTCAGTATAAAGGCGTTCGCAATATTCCCGAAGCAGGAGAAGCCAAGACCATCGACATGGCAAAGGGCTTTGCCGATTGGGATGACGTGACAAGCATTTATCTTGACAATGTCGGCGACATCAAGCACAGAGATTTCCGTACTTCCGGTAAAAGCGATCCTCTGCGCTCGGAAGATAAGTACTATTATACCGACGCAAACGGCTTTGGTTTCTATCGCAACGACACCGGCAGAAATGACCTGGATACTGCCAAGGTTTCCCGCGACGATGAAAATCTCTACTTCTACATCTCTACTGCCAATGTCATGCAAGGTGCCGGCGGCATTCGCTTCCTCACCCTGTATCTCAACACCGACGGCGACTACACCAATGGTTGGAACGGTTATGATTTTGTCATTGGCAGAACCATGAATCTGAACACAAAGACCATGATGATTGAATCCTTCGGCGACGGCTGGAAGACCACGAAGATTGGCGATGTTTCCTGTGCTATTGATGACACGCAGCTGCAGGTTGCAATTCCCAAATCCCTTTTGGGCATCACAGGCGATGCCTTCACCGTTGACTTCAAATGGACGGATAACGTAGATACCCAATCCGACGGCTCTGTTGACATCATGGACTTCATCGACAAGGGCGACTGTGCCCCCAACGGAAGATACAACTATCGTTATGAAGTAAAATAAAATATGCAATAAGGGGATGTTTAAAAAGGCACAGACCGTTTCATGGCAAAAAACAAAGTATATACAATCTTTATAAATAATATTTTAATCTTAAAAACTTTGTAATTTGTAGGAATTCGCCCAAATTGGCGAATTCCTCTTTATTTAATGCCATGAAACTATGGAGCGAACTTCACCGCTCGGCGTACCTTTGTACGCCTTCGGGATGACATTATCAAGGCTACGC
>JAFPCL010000187.1 GCA_017390225.1 Clostridia bacterium | reverse complement strand
GAATCTGAATTTTTATATACAGCAGAGGGTATGATCACTTCCGACATTGGGAAAACACACACCTACGGAACGGAAGAATATCCGGATTATCACACCATGTTGTACAATGAGCCTGCGGCATATACACGGGAAAATTTAAAATCGGATATCAAAGATTTAATTTTGAATTTGCGTCCCACGGTGATTTATTGCATTGATTTTGATGTACATGTGGATCATAGAACACTGTCTTTGCTGTTTGAAGAAGCGATGCCGTATATTTTAACGAAAGATGCATCTTATCAGCCACGGGTTTATAAAGGCTTTGCTTACGTCAAAGATGATTATTTGGATTTTTATGTCGGGCTCAATGAGCGTTCTGTGCAGAAGCCTGTGACACATCTGATTTTAGACGACACATATGATACAGATGTTCCTTCGTACACATGGAAAAATCGAGTTCGCCTGCCTTCCGCTGACGGCTTGTTTGGCTGGACACGTCGTAGCAGTTATATAAACGAGCTACTCGCAATGTACGAATCCCAAAACGACAAATCGTTCCCGAGAAATACAAATTCAGATGATATATTTTGGGAACGCAGAACCGATAGTTTAACATATAATGCTGAGCTTTCGGTTTCGAGCGGCATGTATAAAGAGCACTTGGCGGATTTTAAACTGACGGACGTTTCCGACGTGGGTTCTAAAAAAACAACATACACGAATTTTTTGTGGAGCCCGGAGCTTTCCGATGAACAAAAAAGCCTGACGTTTACATTTGCAACACCGCAAGAGGTGTCGGCGGTTGCCCTGTATGACGACCCGAACGTACATAATAATATATTATGTGCAAAGATAGAAGATGCCGACGGAAATCTATTGGCAAAATGCATGCCCTCTGCGAAGGGCGAATATTCCATTTTTGAATTCCCGGCGGTGACAACGGATAAAATAACCGTGTCTATCGTGGCATATGAAGGAATCCCCGGCCTTGCAGAGGTGGAGATTTTCAGGCAGGGCAACAGGGAAACGGAATGGATAAAATTATATTCGGATAATGAAAATGAAACATTCGTGTATCACGTATATCCGGAAGAAGATACTGTGGCATTGCGATTGTATGCTTATCCAAACAATGAAAAAGCTATAGAGGATTATGATATTTTGGTAGATGGCGAGGCAGAATGGAAAACGGAGAATGACCGTTTGATTATAGACAGCAGTTTTTCAAAAGAAGTATGCATTACCATATCGGATCCGCAAAATTCGTCTTTGTCGGATACAATTACGATTCAAAAAATGTCGGGAATAAAACGAACATATATCACGGCATTGCAATGGTATGAACAAAGAATAGATGACATAAAAGAAATGGTTTCATTGGTTTTTGGAAGATATGTTCCTTATTATTGGAATCTTCTGCTAAGCAAAATGCAAGGATTATTTTCTTAAATTTTTATAGGAGGGTTTAAAATGATTAATATTCCACGTAGCGAATATCCGCGGCCGCAGATGCGCCGCCAAAAGTGGCAGAACCTGAATGGAGAATGGGACTATGTAACCGACAAAGGCAGATCCGGCAGAGACAGAGCCCTTTGGAATGGTGAAGGCTTCCAAGAAAAGATTATCGTGCCCTTCTGCCGTGAAAGTGAGCTGTCGGGCATTGGCGACAAAGATTTTTGTGCTGCTGTTTGGTATAAAAAAGAAATCGAAATTCCTGCTGATTGGCAAGGAAATCGCGTGCTTCTGCATATCGGTGCTTGCGATTTTTACACGGAAGTATGGGTTAACGGTGTTTCTGTTGGCAACCATACCGGCGGATATGTGTCTTTTAGCTTTGATATCACCGATGCATTAAAAGAAGGTACGAACACACTGGTGATTTGTGCCGATGACGACATCCGTTCCGGCTTGCAGGCAAGCGGCAAACAGCATTTCCGCTATACCTCCGAAGGTTGTTTTTACACCCGTACCACGGGCATCTGGCAGACGGTTTGGCTGGAATGTGTACCGCAAAAATATATTTCCAATCTTCGCATCGTGCCCAACTTGAAGAACAAATCTGTGCATATGGAAATTGAAATGCAAAATGCCGAAGGTGATATGGTCACGGCGGCAACGTATTTTGAAGGACAAGACATGGGGCAGGGGATTGCCTACGTGGAAAACGGCAAAGCCTGCATGGATATTTTCTTAAAAGAAGCGCATCCTTGGGAATTGGGCAAAGGCGGCTTGTATGATTTGAAAATCCGCACGGCAGATGACTATGTTGAAAGCTATTTTGGCCTGAGAAGTGTTGGCGTGAAAGACGGATTTTTGGTGCTCAACGGTAAAGTTGTGTATCAGAGATTGGTGCTGGATCAGGGCTTTTATCCCGATGGCATCTACACAGCACCGACAGAAGAAGCTTTGATTGCCGATATTACCCGTTCTATGGACATCGGATTCAACGGAGCAAGACTTCACCAAAAGGTTTTTGAGCCTTTATTCTTATATCACTGCGACCGTCTGGGCTATATGGTCTGGGGCGAACATGCCAACTGGGGGCTTGATCTTGCCAATCCCGGCGCATGGAAAACCTTCTTGCCGGAATGGCTCGAGATTTTAAAGCGTGACTTTAACCATCCGGCCATCATCGGCTGGTGTCCTTTAAATGAAACACATGTTTCGCAAGATCCGGTGCTGGTGAAAATGCTGCACGACATGACCAAAGCGGTTGATCCCACACGTTTGTATATTGGTGCTTCCGGCTGGACACACGTGAAAAAAGCAACAGATATGTACGACTTGCATCATTATGAGCAAAATCCGGAAACCTTCCGGGCGATATTGGCACCTTTGGAGCAAGATGAGCCCATCAATATTCATCATATTTTCCCGAAGGAGCATGCGTTTATGGCTTGCCCCACGTTTGTGAGCGAATACGGCGGTACGCGCTGGACGGATGAAATCGGTTGGGGCTACGGAGAAGCACCAAAGGATTACGAGGACTGCTTAAATCGCATCGAAGGCTTGACCCGTGTGCTTTTGGAGCATCCCAAGATGGGCGGCTTCTGTTATACACAGCTGACCGACGTGGAACAGGAGTGTAACGGGCTTTACACCTACGATCGCAAACTGAAATTTGAAAAAGAACGCTTGCGCCGTATTTTCGGTGGTAAAGCAAAAATTGAAGAAGAATAATTTTTCTGTTTAACCGAAAAAATACAGTATGTTTTGCAAGCATGCTGTATTTTTTTTGGATTGTATGAAAAGATATTTGACTTTTCGGAGAAACTATGATAGAATATAAATGGATTTATAGCTATATTGAGAAAATATAGGCAAACGAGTTCATATAATAAAAAAGAAGGAGCGATACAAATGGAAGAAAAGAATTTCGAAAGCTATCAGGAAGAAGAAAACGCAACTGTTCCCGAGGAGGAAACAACAGAAACGGTAGCGGCAGAAACAGAAGAAGTCGATTTTGACACAGATGCCGAATATGCAGACGATCTGTTTGACGATTACGATGGCGAATCGGATTTCGCAGGCGTTGATGAAAATACGGCTGTTCTTCTGGATAAGCTGGAAGAGCTGTGGCATGCCGGCGTTCTGACCGAGGATGAATATTTGGAAAAGGTCAATCTGCTTTTAAACGGCTCGAAAAAAGTGGATTATCAGAACCTTACTTTGAAGGTCGTTGCCGGTGCAGCACTGGTATCTACGGCAGTTCTTGCCACGGCACTGATCATCACGAAGAAAAATGCAAAGAAGCAAGAATCCCGTGCCGATGCCATTATCCGTCGCCTGAGCGATGCTCGGGATGATTTTTCCGATGCGGCACAGCGTTTCGGAAAGAGATTTTTCAGATAATTTATTTGTTTGTCTAAGGCAAACAAGATAGGAGAGAATCATTTTGCAGAAAAAATTGATACAGCTGACCGCACAGGAAGAAGCGGTCAGAACGCAGATTTTGGAAGAGCTTCGTCACCAATGCGGTAAAACTTTGGTGGATGCCACTCTTCCGCAGCTTTATAAAGCGGTTGCCCGTGTTGCCCGCGATCAGATTATGGAGCAATGGGCACAGCACCGTCAGCGCAGAAGAAAAACAAAGCTGAAGGAATTATACTACCTTTCTTTTGAATTTTTGATGGGACGATCCCTTGCCAACAATTTATCCAATATTTTGGCAACGGATACGTTCCGCAGAGTTTTGTCCTCCATGGACGTGAAGCTTGAAGATATTTGTGCCGTAGAAAAAGACCCCGGTCTCGGTAACGGCGGCTTAGGTCGTCTGGCGGCATGCTTTATGGACTCTTTGGCAACCATGGATTTGCCGGCATATGGGTGCAGTATTCGTTATGAAAACGGCCTGTTTGCCCAAAGCTTTGTGGACGGTTATCAGGTAGAAGCCCCCGACTCTTGGCTGGAAAGCGGTGCCGTGTGGGAAATTCCTCGTCCCGAAGATAAGCAGTACGTGCATTTTGGTGGCAAAATCCGCACGGAAACGGATAGCGAAGGCAGAATGCGCGTGTATTATGAAAATGCAACCACCGTTATCGGCGAGCCTTATGATGTGCCCGTCACCGGTTATCATTCCAAGATTGTCGATACCCTTCGTATCTGGAAGGCAAGCAGCCCCAAAGATTTGGATTTCCAGATTTTCTCCGGCGGCGATTATTTGAAAGCCATGGAAGAAAAGGCAATGGCGGAAGTTTTAAGTAAGGTCTTATACCCCGAAGACAGACATCCGGAAGGACAGATGCTTCGTCTTAAACAGCAGTATTTCTTTGTTTCCTGTACCATTCAGTGGATTGTGCAGAGATTTAAAAAGTACCACACGGATTTGCATGAGCTTCCCGATTATGCCGTGATTCACATCAACGATACGCACCCTGCTATCGGTATTCCCGAAATGATGCGTGTTTTGATGGATCAGGAAGGCTTGGGCTGGGACGAAGCTTGGGATATCGTCACCCGCACTTTTGCCTACACGAACCACACGGTTTTAAATGAAGCATTGGAAAAATGGCCGCAAGAGCTGTTCCAAACGCTTCTGCCGCGTATCTGGCAAATTGTCGATGAAATCAACAATCGTCAGGTGGCACGTCTTCGCATGGAATACGGCGACGATTGGGGCAAGATTAACTATATGAGTGTTATCGCTCACGGTTATATCAGCATGGCAAATCTTTGTTTGACCGCATGCTTTGCCATTAACGGCGTATCGGGGCTTCACACGGAAATTCTGAAAAATGACTTGTTCCGTGATTACAACCAGCTGACCCCCCACAGATTCCATTCCATCACCAACGGCATCACCTTCCGTCGTTGGCTTCGCCAGAGCAATCGCGAGCTTGCACTTCTTCTGGATAAGAGCATCGGCAAAGAATGGATTAAAGACTATAAGGCAATGGAAAAGCTGATTCCCTATGCGGAAGACAAAGACTTCCAAAAGAAATTCATGGAGATTAAGCAGCATCGCAAAGAAGATTTGGCACGCCTTGTAAAAGATATGCTGAATATTGATATTGATCCCAATTCTCTGTTTGATGTTCAGGTGAAGCGCTTGCATGAGTATAAGCGTCAGCTTCTCAATGCACTGCACATTCTGTACCTTTATAAAAAGGTTAAAGAAAATCCCGAATTCGACATGGTTCCCAGAACCTTCTTCTTCGGCGCAAAAGCTTCGCCCGGCTATGAAATGGCAAAAAGAATTATTAAGCTGATCAATTCCATTGCAAATCTTGTCAACAACGATCCTGTGGTCAGCAAAAAGATTAAGGTCGTATTTATTCCCAACTACGGCGTATCTTTGGCACAGGTTATTATTCCTGCCGCAGATATCAGCGAGCAAATTTCTACCGCAGGCAAGGAAGCCTCCGGCACGGGCAATATGAAGTTTATGCTCAACGGTGCGCTCACCATCGGAACACTCGACGGTGCCAATGTGGAAATGAGCGAAGCCGTCGGTATGGACAACATCTTTATTTTCGGTTACCGCGCAGAAGAAGTGCGCCGTGTAAAAGAGCAAGGACCTTCGGCACATGATTTGTATGTTTGCAATCAGGAGATTCGCAGTGTACTGGACATGCTGATTGACGGTACGGTCTGTCCCGAAAAGCCCAACGAATTCAAGCCGATTTTTGACTCCCTTCTGCAGGGCGGCAATGCGGACGAATATTTGGTGGTGCGTGACTTTGAATCCTATGTTCGTATGCAGGAGCAGGTGGATCGCCAGTTCCGCGATAAAGAAACTTGGGCGAAAAAAGCAATTCTCAACACTGCCAATGCCGGCTGGTTCTCCAGTGACAGAACCATTGCCGAATACAATGAGAAGATATGGAATCTCAAGGCGATTGAAGAATAATAGCCGGGGGGACGGGCGTTCCTCGTTCCCCTTACATAAAAAAGAAAAAGGCACGGAAAATTCGTCAAAATTTCAAATTGATTCTTGACAAATTTTATGGATTGTGCTATCTTTAATTAGAGTCTATGCAAACATAGGGAATATGTTTGCAT
>JAFPCL010000020.1 GCA_017390225.1 Clostridia bacterium | reverse complement strand
TTGGTCGCAGAACATATTGTATCAAATAAAAGGGGGTTTTGGCAAGTACTTTTTAAAAATTCTCTAAAAAAATTCCACAAATTTCGATGAATTGTGGTTTGTGCCACAACACATAACGGTTTTTGGGGTATTTCTTTGGAAATATCTTCCTCTTTTTCCAATATAATAGCATCTTCCTCGCACCATCCGACGATTCCCTCCACCTCCGGATGGCTCGAATCCCCGATGACGATGATGGCGTAGCCTTTTTCATAGTGCTCGGAAACAAGCTTATGTATTTTTTTGACAAAAGGACAAGTTGCATCGATATAACGAAGTCCCCTTTGCTTGAGTTCGTCTTCTACTTTTTTGGGCACACCATGACTGCGAATGATCACCGTTTCGTCATTTTGGGCTTCTTCCACGGACGAAATAATGCGAGCACCTTGCTTTTCTAAATATTCCGTAAACTGTTCGTTGTGAATAATCGGCCCTAATGTCGCAATTTTTTCTCCTCTTTCCAAGGCCTCCTGCACGGTTTTCACCGCACGGGCAACGCCAAAGCAGAAGCCTGCTGTTTCGGCAACCGTTATTTTCATTTGGCATCACCAATCCTTTTTTTCGGGTGAATCCCCGACAAATCGTAAATCTGCCCCATCACGCTTTGGGTGATGCCGACATACTCTGTTTGGGAAAGTTCTTTGCCTTGATATAAAGAGCAGTCCACAGGCGTTCCGATATGCACGCACAGTCGCCCGAACAGACGATAATTATCTGTAATGCCGACAGGCAGTATTTTCACGCCGCTCCGACAGGCAATGCGCGCCGCTCCCGTGTGTCCTTTCAGCCCTTTTCTGTGCTTATCCCGTGTTCCCTGCGGAAAAACCATCAGGATTTCTCCTCCCTCCACGATTTCTGAGGAGGCTTCGATAATCCCCATGTCACCACTGCCCCGTTTCACGGGAAATGCACCGAAGCTTCGAATTACAGATGCCAAAAGCTTGTTTTTAAACAATTCTTCCTTCGCCATATAGCGCAGTTTTTGCCCCATTACCAACGTCAGCAAAATGGGATCTTGCAAAGACAAATGATTGGCGCATAGCAAAAAAGGTTCATTCTTCGGAATATTTTCTTTTCACGTAACTTTCAAGCGAAAAAACACTTTATAATAAAAGCCGACCAATACTTTAAGAATTTGAAACAGCATCCATTTTCTCCTTTACCATTGCACACAGTTGTTCTTTGGTTTCCTCCAAGGTAAACTCCGTTGAATCAAACACAACGGCATCTTCTGCTTTTCTGAGCGGCGAAGCGGCTCTTGTGCTGTCGTTTTCATCCCGTTGTTTCATATCGGCAAGCACCGTTTCATAAGAATCCGTATTCCCCTTTTCCTGAAGTTCCAGAAAGCGGCGGTACGCTCTTGCCTCCGGCGTCGCCGTGAGAAAAATTTTCAGCTCCGCATCGGGAAGCACCGTAGTGCCGATATCTCTGCCGTCCATAATACAGCTTGATTTTTCGCTCATCTTTTTTTCTAAAACCAGCACTTTTTCTCGCACCTTTGGAATGGCGCTGACATCAGATGCCGCCATGGAAGCATCGGGTGTGCGGATTTCTTCCGACACGTCTTCCTTGCAAAGATAAACCTTTGTGCCGTTTTCTCCCGGAATTAACTCCACTTCCACTTCGGGCAAAAGGGCAATTACCTTTTCCGGTTCGTTTTTAATATCTACATGATGGCGAAGCATAAACACTCCTACAGCACGAAACATCGCACCGGTGTCGATATACACAAGCCCAAGCTTC
>JAFPCL010000186.1 GCA_017390225.1 Clostridia bacterium | reverse complement strand
GAGTGCGGAGACCATGAGAAGCACGGCATCGGCATCGCCGACAGCGCCGCGAGCTTCACTGTTCATAAATTCGCCCAGTTTATTTCTTGCATTGTGGACACCGGGGGTGTCAACGAAAATCATCTGGCTCGTTTCGTCGGTGCGGATGGCTAAAATGCGATTTCTGGTGGTTTGGGGCTTGTTGGAGATGATAGAAATCTTTTCTCCGGTCAGACGGTTAATGATAGTGGATTTGCCGACGTTGGCTCTGCCGACAACGGCAATAAATCCGGAACGAAAATTTTTATCCATGGTGTCAATCCTTTCTTGTGAGTCCCATGGAAGAGAGCACTTCTTCTTCCATGGCACGCATTTTCTTTTGTTCATCAGGCTGCATATGGTCAAAGCCCAACAGGTGCAGGGCAGAGTGGACAGTTAAAAAAGCAAATTCCCGTGCGGGGCTATGCCCGTATTCGATGGCTTGCGCATAGGCTTTTTCAGCGGAAAGGACGATATCGCCCAAGGCAACGTAGCCGTCATCGGTGTCGGCGACAGAAATCTTTGGCAAAATGCCTTCGTGGGCATCCAGAAGCGGAAAAGACAAAACATCTGTTTCTTTATCGATATTTCTTTGCTCTCGATTGATATTTCTGATCTGCTCGTTGTCTACAAAGGTGACGGTGACACCGGCAGGGGGGCAGGAGAAACGGGCAAGGGCTTTGGTGATGGCAGAAGAAAGCATCAATTTCAGCTTGCCGTTTACGGGAAGAATATTTTGTTCGTTGATAAATTCAATTCTGTGCTTCATTTTCTTTTCTCCTTTCGTTGTCGGCACGGATGGAAAACTCATCATATTTCACACGGTCATGGAAATAGCCTTCAAAGAGGCGGCCGAAGGCTTCGGCGGCAATGGACAGCTCTTCTAAAGTGATGGGACACTCATCTAACTGCCCTTCCATAATTTTTCCGTTGAAAATGGAATTGATCATATTCATGACAGCGTCGGGGGATTTATCATCCAACGAGCGCACACTGGCTTCGCAGGAATCTGCCAGCATCAAAAGAGCGGCTTCTTTTGTTTTCGGACGAGGACCGGGATACGTGAAATCCGCATCGACCGGGGGCGGGCCTTCCCGAAGCTGTGCCAGCTTATAGAAATATGCCGCCTTGGTGGTACCATGGTGCTGGGCAATGATATTGCGGATAACACCGGGGAGGCGGTGTTCCCTTGCCAGGCGGTCACCGTGGGTGACGTGACGGAGAATTATATTTGCACTTTGCTCCGGTGTGAGTTCATCATGGGGATTGGAATTAAGCTGGTTTTCTTTGAAATACATGGGATGTTCAAGCTTTCCGATATCATGATACAGGGCACTGACACGGGCTAAAAGACCGTTGGCACCGATGGCATTACAGGCGGCTTCCACCAGGTTTCCGACCATCAGGGAATGATGATATGTACCCGGGGCTTCTACGGTGAGACGGCGCAAAAGCTTCTTGTTTGGATCGGCAAGCTCTGTGAGCTTCAGAGGGGTGGCAATATCGAAAATTAACTGGAAGAACGGAATGAGACCGCCGGCGATAATTCCGCAAAGCAGGGAAGCACCAAAATCAATCATACTGTTTTTTATGGCAACATTGACGTTGGCGGTGACAAGCATGGATGTTGCGGTCATGATGAGTGAGGTGGCAAGACCGTGATACAGTGTGGTCACGGCAACGGAACTGAAATTGCGGATGTTGCGGAATAAAAGGGCGGCAACGACAGCAATCAAAAGCGACGAAATAAGATATAAAATATCACCGTCCATGACCACTGTGCCAATCATGGCAATAAACACGTTGAGCACGATGGAAACACGAACATCGACAAAAACAGACAACAGGATTGCCGCCAGGCTGACGGGAATAAAGAAGCTGAGCCCGAGCTTGGCAATAACGAAAAAGACGACAATTTGCAAAAAGAATGTGACGTGCATCATAAGAAACATCTGGATATTGAGAAGTGTATCTTTGCGATACAGCCATAGATACACGCCGCACAGCATAAAGCAAATCAGCAAAAATCCGAAAAGTCCCACCAGATATGTGTTGGAAAAATAGCTCAGACCACCTTCTAAAAGGCCAAGAGAATTGAGAACAGACAACTGCTCTTCAGTCACCGGTGTGCCGCGACGAACAAGCTCTTGATTCTTTTTGTAGATGATATCATCCACGGCGGCACGTGCTTTTTCTTTTTCCTCCATGGTTTTATTGACATCAAAGAATTTGTTTTCTGTGATAAACCGACTTAAAATATCTTCAGAGGCTTCATTTTGGTATTCTTCCGGAAGGGATTCGATAATCTGCGTAATGGTATCGGACTTTTGGATGACACCATTTTCCATGGCTGTGCGCATGGCGGAGGACAAAGTGGAGGTGTAGGCAGAAAGACCGGCAGAAGGCATCCGCATCAGAAAATCGGCTGTATTCTTATCGGGGGCATTGGTGAGAGATAAAAGTTCCTGCACTTTAAGGGCGTGATCTGCCACTCTGCCACCGACGACGGCAACGGCATCAAATAGGGCATTGACGTCCTGCATAACCGTTGCGGTACGGTCGAAATCCACGACATATTGATCGGGAACAGCAGAAGCGGCGGCATCTCGCTTGCGTGCGGTGGAGAGCTCGTCCACCACGTCACGGGGGGCAAAAATATCCACATCGCTGATATCCCCGATGGAAAAACTGTATTGCGGGGGCTTGGCGGCATTTAAAATCAACATAAAAGTTAAAAACAGGGTGAGTGCCGTAATCGTGATGCGTATCAGAAATTTTTTCAGCCCCGGATTCTTTTTGAGCTTTCGGGTCATTTTGTGTTTCCTCCCTTGGGTTTGGTATTTTTCTCATAAGCGGCGATGATTCGCTGGACCAGCGGATGACGCACTACGTCTTTTTGGGTGAGCCACATAAAATCCAGCCCTTCCACATCTTTTAAAATGCGGATGGCATCTTTAAGACCGGAATATTTGCCGTCGGGCAAGTCGATCTGGGTGACGTCGCCGGTGACGACGACTTTAGAGCCAAAGCCGATTCGGGTTAAAAACATTTTCATCTGCTCCGGCGTGGTGTTCTGGGCTTCATCCAGAATAATAAAGGCATCGTCCAAGGTTCTGCCGCGCATATAGGCAAGGGGAGCGACTTCGATTTGATTCCGCTCCAGATACTTTTGATAATTCTCCGAGCCCATCATTTCAAACATGGCATCATACAGAGGGCGAAGATACGGGTCGACTTTGTTTTGCAAATCGCCCGGCAGAAAGCCCAGCTTTTCGCCGGCTTCCACGGCAGGGCGTGTGAGAATAATGCGGCTGACCTCTTTTTTGCGGAAGGCTTCCACCGCAAGGGCAACGGCAAGAAAGGTTTTGCCTGTGCCGGCAGGACCGATGCCGAAGGTCACGGTGTTCTCCCGAATGGTCTTCACATATTGCTTTTGCCCCAATGTTTTTGCCTTGATGGGCTTTCCTTTGGCAGTGATGCACACATAGTCGTCGGACAGTGCCTCCACGGTGAGGGAAGAGCCTTCCTGCGCCATGGTGATGGCATAGCGCACATTTTGCTCCGTGAGCTCATCGCCTTTGCGAATGATATTTAAAAGAGAATCGATGGCGTGCATGGCGCAGTCAACATTGGGCGCAACGCCCTCGACTTTCAGGGTGACGCCGCGGGCAATGATGCGCACATCCAATTCTTTTTCCATTAATTTAATATTACTGTCAAAGCTTCCGAACAGACTGCTGATGTGCTCCAGACTGTCGGCATCGTATAATTTGGTGATGATTTCAGGCATAGGCTTGTCTTTCTGCCCGTGGTATTTTTGCGAACAGTCCCGGGCAAGGCGGTTCGCTTTTTAATAGGAAGGCACGGCAATGTTTATCAGCGCCTCTGCCGTGAGTGTGACCTCCAGGTTATGATTTGAAAGAAGCTCTGATTTTATGCTGTGCGATACGACATAGGCATCAGGGGGAAGCGTGGTTTGAAGATGAGAAAAAAGCATTGTTTCTGCTTGGCAGAGCAAGTGCTCAAGATCATTTTTTCCCGATACGACGGCTTCTGTTTTTTGCATACGCATCAAATAAATCGGAAGCGGCAGTGTTTCAAACAGATGCAGGCGACGAAATGTTATTTCCGTAATCGCATGTGTCGGCTCTTGCCTTGGCAGACAAAGCGGGATTGTGCGATTATGCCACAATAGGGCATGGTCGAAAGAAAAAGCGTCGCTTGCGGATAAAATCGGAGCATCAAGAGGCAGGCTTTGCGCTATGGAAAACCATGTGCGTGCCGTGACAATGCCGTCGGCACGGGTGATACGACCGGCATCTGTGCGTCTGTCAATCAAAATTTGCTCCGATACGACAGTGTCGCCGACTTTGACCTGTGGCGTGCCTTCCAAAACGGATATATGCGTGATAATCCCGGGATGGCTTGCCACCATATCTCGCACGGCTGTGGTGTCTTCGGGATCGGGAAGAGACCGCTCCCGAACCTCTACCGTGGCACGAGTGCCGGAAAAGGTGATCCACAGCCAAGAAAGACGTGGTTCGGATAAAAGGACGGCTTCCTTGATTTTATGAATATTCATCGTATATTTTACCACACCCGGACGAAATCCGCAAGAGGAAAGCAAAGATTTTATTTCATTTTCCGTTAAATTTTTATGACCAACGACGGAAATCGACCATACAAAAGAGGAAAAAAGAAGAAGTGTGCACATAAACAAAAGAAAACCAAAAGCAAAAAGCTTTCTTTTTTTGTGTTTCTTTATAAAAAAAGTGGGACCTTCTCTTTTTAATATGCGCATTTTAAACCCCGTAATTTTTAGCACGGCACGCAAAGCTTTGAGATCACGTGCAGGGATGCTGAAAATCACGATGTTTTTCGTTGTATGCACATTTGAAATGCCGATGCCTCTTTGGGCACAGAGGTTTAAAAAGCGTTCGGAAAATCCGCCGCTGATTTGCAGAGTGTAAGTATTTCGGATGTGCATCATGTTCTCCTATTCAAAAGAAATGCCTGAGATATTACCGCCGATGACCGCAAGCTCTTCCGAAAGCTCGCGGATATAGAGCGCACTTCCCGATACGGAAAGAATACCGAGCCCTGTACAAAATCGGATCATCGATTCCGTACAGGTTAACAGACCGCCGCAATTTTCACAGGTGAGATCATGTTCTCCGATCAGGGTGATTTTCGGTATGTTTAAAAACAGATCTTTGGGGATACTCAGTGCATCAATGATTTTTTCTTTCATGCGAAGAAGCCTCCTTCCTTTGCATGATATGCAGAAAAAAATCATATAATGCATTGTCGAATGGGAAGAGGGGATATAAATGGCGTATTTTTTATG
>JAFPCL010000185.1 GCA_017390225.1 Clostridia bacterium | reverse complement strand
GGCTTCTTCTTCCTTTTCGCAGATGGCTTCCATATAGGCAAGGGCTTCTTTATTGTCCGCATCGATGAGGCGCGCAAGGGTTTGCATATGTGCTTTGAAATCGTGATGCAAAATGGAAATTTTCTCGTACTTATCTTGCAAAAGCTCGTATTCCTCCCGAAGAAAGGCTTCTTCCATTTGAACTTTTGCTTTCTCGTCTTTTTCCAAGCTTTTGGCCGTCACTTCTTTATTCATCATTAAAACAAAGATATCGATGGCAATAATCAGCACGCAGATTATCCCCAAAAAAACAGAGTGTACCTGCAATTGAAATAACAGTACAAAAACAGCAACACTCGTGCATGAGATTAAAACAATCCATTTTTGCGGCACAACGTCGGCATTTTTGTTTCGATTCCATAGATATCTGACGAGCAAAATCCCGACCAGATACACGGTTTTTCCCACAAAGGTCAAAATCATGGATTGCTCCGGCGTTATATAATTCCCACTTTCAAGTACAATTCCTATGGGCGGATAAAATATCACCATCCATTCCCCTGCCAAGCACAGCACGACCAGCAGACAGCCATGCAGGACCGCTTGTTGCCATTTTGTGTGATAACAAAACCAAAAGCCAAGGATATTGATAATCGCAAAAATCGTAATATTCAAAGAAATATTTCCGAGGGTACATCCCCAAAAGTGAATAAAATAACACAAAAACACAACGCCGTAGCACACAAGCGCCGACTTTTTCCGATAAAACATCGAGTCGGCATAGTACATAAAGAAGATAAACTCCAAAGCAATGCCTAAAATAAGACCTAAATCGATTCGCATATCACTTAACCATCCAATCTATAAATTTTTGTTGAAACTCTTTGAACTTTCGGCGAGACATGGGAATGGTGTAGCCTTCTTCGCCGCATCCACATTCCAGCCCTATCGGGGTGTATTTTCTCACATACTGAAAATTCACCAGATAACCGCGGCAAGGCTCGCCGAACAGATTGGAATTTTTAAGCTGTGCCAAAATTTCCCGCATGGAGGTTTTCACCTGAAATTCGCCCTTGGTGGTCATCACATGAACGATTCTATTGTGGATATACATATAGATGATATGTCTTCCGTATATTTTTTTCATTTCGTCACCGACCACGACTTCGATATACTGCCGATTGCTTTTCATTTCCGATACAACCACCGAAATTGCCGAACGAAGCCTTTCTTGATCTACCGGCTTTTGAAAAAATCGAAATGCCCGCCGATTGAACGCCTGATCCAGATACTTTTCATGATGGGTGATAAAAAACACATAGCTATCCGGATTTTTCGCCCGCAGCAGCTCCGAAAGCTCCAAACCGCTCATCCTCGGCATCTCGATATCCAGCACAAAAATATCATAGCTTTCTTTTTTGTCCAGAAGCTCTTGGGAAAAGGAAAAGATATCCATCTGATAAGAAATCTCCTTAGCATCCATCACGGATGCCAAAAGAGAATACTCTTCTTCTCTCTCTTTTGGATTATCCTCGCAAATCGCTATTTTTAAAAGCAAAGCGCTAAACCTCCCGCATATTATTCTATTAAATTATATCAAATCCGCCCCAAAAAAGCAAGGCGCAAAACATCGGTGGTCATTTTTGAACCTAAGTGGTCATTTTTTGGAATAAATTGGTTTGATTTTTACAAAAAAACAGCTCTGCTTTCACAGAGCCGTTTTGTATTACATATCTTGATGATATTCCCGCGCCAATTCTTCCGCAAGATATGCATCACTCATGCAATGCATATCGGAAACACCTTCGCGCATCAAGCGGTAACATGCAGAGTGATAGAAAAAAGCCAATGCTTCCTCTTTGGATATACCGATTTTTTCAGCAAAGCAAGCAATCACGCGGGCATATTTTTTTTGCAATAAGATCGAGCTGGCATTCATACCTTCTCACACCCTTTGTATTGTAAAAATTCATCGATTGCCTTTTGAGAACGAAAACAGATTTGCATATTCGGCTTTTCAATTTCCACATAAGAACCATGATATACAATCACGAAAGAACACCTTCCTCTCGCATGACTTCAATGATATCTTCCGTTATATATGCCTTGCCTTGGGTGTGCAACATTTCATATTCCGGTACGATATAATCTGTCAAGATGCTGCTTTTCTCTGCCAAAGCATGATACACCTGCTCCGGATCCATGGATAGTGCTTCCGCTATGCTCTCAATGCAAAAGACAACAAATTCCAATACATTTTCATTTTCCATAAATTAGAAAATATCCTCTTGATTCAAAACAGCAACCCCTTGTGCGGTAAGGGCGGCGGTGGCTTTGTCGTTGTTGTCGACACGGAAGATCATATATGCCTTATCCGGCGTGTTGGACATGAAAGCATAGGTGTATTCAATCACGATATCTGCATCGTTTAATATTGCCAGCACAGATGCCATGGCACCGGGGGTGTGGTCGATGGCAACGGCGAGTACGGCGGTGGCGGTGACGGTGTAGCCTTCGCCGCGGAGAATATCTCTGGCATTGTCGGGATTGTCGGTGATAATGCGGAGGATACCGAAATCACGGGTGTCGGCAATGGACAAGGCGTTGAGATTGATTTTGTTCTCGGCGATAAATTTGGTAACTTCTGCAAGCGCACCTTTTTTGTTTTCAATAAAAACGGAAATTTGCTTTACACTCATTGTTTCTTCTCCTTTCAAACATCAATCATGCAGTTTTCTCTTATCGACCACGCGAACGGCTTTGCCTTCGCTTCGGGCAATGCTCTTGGGCGGCACCAGATGCATCTTGGGATTGATGCCCAGCATGGTCTTCATAGCGGCTGCCAGTTGCTTTTCCTTTTGTTCAATCGCACGAACGGTGTCGGAGAACTGCTCGCTCGTCAGCTCCACATAGATATCCAACGTGTCGTTGTTACCGGCACGATCGACTTCGATGCGGTAGTTGGGGGTGTAGCCCTGCTCTAAAAGAACGGTTTCAATCTGCGACGGGAACACATTCACACCACGGATAATCAGCATATCATCGCTTCTGCCCATGGGCTTTGCCATTTTAATGAGGGTTCTGCCACAGGCGCACTTTTCACGGTGCAGTACGCAGATATCACGGGTTCTGTAGCGAAGAAGCGGGAAGGCTTCTTTGTCAAGCGTCGTGAATACCAATTCACCCTTTGCCCCTTCCGGTAACACTTCGCCGGTGTCGGGATCGATAATTTCGGGAATGAAATAGTCTTCATTGATGTGCATCCCGCCTTGGGCTTCACATTCAAAGGCAACACCGGGACCGCACATTTCGGTGAGGCCATAGATATCGTATGCTTTCAGTCCCAAACTCTTTTCAACATCACGGCGCATTTCTTCCGTCCAGGGCTCTGCACCGAAAATACCGGCTTTGAGCTGAATATCATCGGGAGAAATGCCCATTTCTTTCAAGGTTTCGCCGATATAAGCGGCATAAGAGGGCGTGCAACAAATAATCGTTGAGCCTAAATCCTGCATGAACTGGATCTGGCGTTCGGTGTTGCCGGAGGACATGGGAAGGGTTAAGGAGCCGACCTTATGCGAGCCGCCGTGGAGTCCTGCACCGCCGGTGAACAAACCGTAGCCGTAGCAAACCTGCACCACGTCTTCTTTTGTGCCGCCGACTGCCATAATGGCACGGGCACAGCACTGTTCCCAGATATCCACATCATGGGCGGTATAGAACACAACCACACGCTTGCCGGTAGTGCCGGAGGTGGACTGGATGCGCACGCACTCGCTCAAGGGCTTTGCCAAAAGACCATAGGGGTAGGCTTCACGAAGGTCTGCTTTTGTCAGGAAAGGCAATTTATGCAGATCGTCCAAAGACTTGATGTCGTCGGGAGAAACGCCTTTTTTGTCCATCATCTCACGGTAGTACGCCACATTGTCATACGCATGGCGCACTTGCTTTAAAAGACGTTCGCTCTGAATGGCACGAAGTCCTTCGGGTGCCATCGTTTCAATGTCTTGCTGATAATAATTTCCCATTTTCAAACATCCTCTCTTTATTTTTGCTTTGCCTGCATTAACATGCCTTCAAAGTTGTCCACGATTTTCTTTTCAATCAAGCAGCCGGAAAGTCCCTCGGTTTCCACATAATATTTCATTGCCGAATCATCATAAAAATGCGCATATCGTGTGCTTCCGTCTATCATCGTCATGGTAATGGAAAGCTTGCGCTCCGAAAAGTCGATTTCGTCCGTTGGCCCGTCGGAATACTTCAAGCTTGCGATTTTTTGATACAGGTTTTTATACACACTGTCATCGATGGGGGCGTTGTCCAGAAAATAGCCGCCATCCTTTGCCGTGAGGTTGTATATAGCATCCGGGTATTCAACTTGAATGGATTCCACGTCCTCCATGAATTCAAGCATCACGTGCATATCCATCACATCCCGATAGTCCAGTGTATCGAAGGGGAAATTCTTCACGATGGCAAGATACGGACTGATGCCGTCCCACACATACACGCCTTTTTCGGTGCGATCACCGAAATAGACACGCACGGTGGTTTTCCCGTCGGATGCTTCCACATATTTTTCGCCAATCCCATAGTTTTTCATATCGCCGGGATGATCGATAAAATCGGAAGCCGCGATCGGATTGAGCGCTCCAATCACTTTTTTTGTGAACGCCGTATCATCCACATTCACGTGCACGGGCGACACAATCTTCCACATACTGAACCGAATCCCTTTTTCATTTTCGGGAATGGGTTCCACAGAAAATCGTTTTCCGCCGTCCATGAAAACATCCATGCTTTGAAATGAATTCTGGGACACGTTCATCATGACGGTTTCCCGATAATAGATAGCATTGTGCCACAGCATATCGCCAATTTCGGAATCCAGCACATAAATATCACTTTGGTCATTGACAAGGGCGTAGTAGCCGCCCCCGCTTGCCAGGCTGTCCCCCAACTGAATTTTAAGGGAACTGCCGTTTGCAAAAGAAGCTTCCATCAGAATCGGCTGATGAAGACCATAGCCGGAAAGCTCTTCTGTGGGCGAGAAAGCATCACTTGCACGAACAACAGATGCGCAAAGTGCCAAAGCATCGACATTGGCTTGTTTCAGACGCGCACCGGGCACATTCTTCATTACCCATGCATTCTGCTCTTTCACAAATCCGTAGCTTGCTTCCGGCTTGGTGACGGAAATTTCCGTCACCTGTGCGGTTTCTTCAAACACGATTTGCCACTGCACTTCCTGCTTTTCCTGCTCTTGCTCTTGAGGCAATGCTTCGCTTTTATTTTTCAGCCACACATAGGCGCCGCCCAAAAGGCCAAGCACCACAAGCGCCACAACGAGCATAGCGGTTTGCTTCTTCACATGAACCGCCTCCTCACAGAGATAAAGACAGCACAGCCAATCATCAGAAGCGGCAGAATCACGATAAACAGCCAGTTATATATCACAAACGCCGGCTGACCCATGATTTTTTGGGTGGAGATATCAAACACCTTGTCTGCCGTGTTCTTTCTCGGCACACGCACGGTTAGGCCTTCAAATTCTGTCATATAATTGATGGTTTCCACCAGGAATTGATGATTCTGATACGTATTTTCATCCAATCGTGTGTAGAGAATTTCCGAAGCGCCTGCCACTAAAATTCGTGCCGTGGTATTTTGATTATACATCGGATTCTTTCTGCCGTATACGACCAGGTTTTGCTTTCCTGTTTCTTTATAGGGCGAAAGCTCTGCTCCTTCCATACGGTAGGCTTCCATATCGGTGTACAGATAAGCGGTAGCATTTTCCGTTGTGGTCAAAATCGGCACAACTTCGATGCTTTCATTTTCCGTGATGTCCACGGTATTGGCAAAGGCGGAATAGGGCCAGATGATAATATCATCCTCTTTGATTTTTTCCACCATGGCACCATGGTTTTCCAGCTCCCGATTGACCGTTGCATTGAAGCACACTTCTCCGGTCTGGAATTGATAGATGCGGCTTCCGTCCCCCTCCGAGGCACTGTCGTAGGCAATGGAAATACCCCACTGCTGATTTAAATATTCATTCAGATTGGGCAGCGAAACAAAAGGCGCACTATACACCTGCAATCTGCCGCCTTGTTCCATATAGGTATCCAAAATCTGCAGTTCTTCCGCACCAAAGTCGGTGGTTGCTCCGGGGATGATCACAAGATCGGCATCCTCGGGCACCGGAGACAAAAGTGTGAGCGGTGCGGCATCAATATTTTCATTTTTCAGCTGATCTAAAAATGTTTTTTTTCTGGCTTCGCTTTTTAGAGCTTCTTCCTCATGTCCCGTGATATAGTATACCTTCGGCGTTTTGTCGGACAGGACATATTCTGCCGCCGCCGTGAGCACCCCTTCCGTATTGGAAGCGGACTGCACCGCCAACGAATTGTCCTCCTTGGTACTGTAGAGATAAGAGAACAGCTCCGTGTAGCGAATCACACGGCTTCTGCCTGTTTTTTCCGAAGAAACCACCAAACACAAGGGCTCTTTTTCCGAAAGGGCAATCCCATGCTCGCGCACAAAAGCAGGCTCTTTGGTGGGCGTGATTTTATGCAGGGTTATGCAGGGAAAGGCTCTGCAATACGTTTCAATCTCTTCAATTTCGTCGGTATCTTCAAAGCCGGTTTCCAAAACCAAATACACATGAATGGTGGAATCCACTGTTTCATAAAATTCCTTTGAAATATCGCTGACGGAAAACACACCGCTTTGGGTGATATCCTTTTGCAGGGGATGATTTTCC
>JAFPCL010000019.1 GCA_017390225.1 Clostridia bacterium | reverse complement strand
GCGGTGAGCCGATGGAAAAGCAAGTGTATATGGATACCGTGCCCACGGATGATTTTGAAGTCACGGCATCCAGCACCAAAGAAGGCAACGAGATTAAATATGCTTTTGATAACAACAAAGAAACCCACTGGCATTCGTACTTTAAAGGCAAACGTGACAAACCGCCGTATACGATTGATATCAACATGGGCCGCACGGAGCTGATTTCCGGTATCGTATACTGGCCGCGTGCAGGTAACAGAAACGGTTATTTTACCAATGTGGAAATCTACACCAGCGAGTATGGTAAGGATTACGCTTTGGCAGGAACTGCCGTTTGGTCGGAAGCTTATGAAAGAAAAGCTTTTTACTTTGCACCTGTATTTGCCAAATATGTGCGTTTGATTGTAAAAGAAGCGACAGTGAACTACGGGATTGCGGCGGAAATTTCCATTGCCTATGATGCGGAAGCCTCCAAAGCTTATAAACAGACGCATCGCAACCGTTATGTATTGCAAGCGGGAGAAACGGGGATTCAATTTGAGAACAGCCGCGGCGAAAAGACATCTTTCCCCGTGGAGGATGCACTCATTCAAAAATATGGTACGATGTATGTGCCCCTGCGCGGCTTGTTTGAAGCCATGGGCGGCACGGTGGAATGGAACAGCGAGAATATGACGGTTACCGTATCAATGGCATCGTATACATATACATTCCAAGTAGAGGATAAGCGTTTCACACGGAATGACAAACGCTTTACATTAAAAGAAGCCCCGATTCTTTTGGGCAATCGTGTGTATTTGCCGATGGCTTTTATGGAGATGTTTTTAGACGATTATGTGTTTGCATATGACGAAGCATCGAAACGGTTGATTTTGGAAATCAAATAATATATCAGCCGACGAGCTTTGATTGCGATTGTATGAAAGAATTGAAGGAAGGAAGAAAAAATTGCGTATATTGGGCATTGATTATGGTGACAGTCGCACGGGGATTGCTGTCAGCGATCCTTTGGGGCTTACGGCACAGGCAATCACCGTACTGACGGAAAAGGGCGATAAAAAAGTGATTGCCAAAATTTCCGAATACATGGAAGAATACGACACCAAAACTCTGGTGGTCGGGCTTCCGAAAAATATGAACGGTTCTTTGGGAGAACGAGCGAATCTCACACTTGCATTTGCTGAAAAGCTGAAAAAAAGATTGGGAGCAGAGGTCATTATGCAGGATGAGCGCTTGTCTTCTGCCTTTGCCCATCGAACTTTGGAAGAAATGGGTGTCAGCGGCAAGAAAAGAACAGGCAAGGTGGACTCCATTGCCGCCGTGTTTATTCTGCAGGGCTACTTGGATGCCCACCGAGATGGAATGAAAGGATGAAGAAAAATGTTTGAGAAAAAATGCTCTTGCGAACAAGGATATCACCGTGCACCACTGCAAAGTGTGGATATCGGACGTGGTGTGATTGCCAAATTACCGGAGGTTTTGGCAGATTATCAGTCAATCTATCTGGTGGCAGATGAGCGCACCTATGCCGTCGCCGGAGAAACGGCGGAACGCCTTTTAAAAGAAGCGGCAAAAGAGGTGCATCATTATATTTTAGAAGGAGAGGACATTCTTCCCAATGCACTCTCTTTAGGCAATATTCTGATTCATATGCGCCCTCTCGATGAGGATGTGGACGTCAACGAAGAAGCACCGCAGCCCGATTTGATTCTTGCAGTCGGCAGTGGTGTCATCAATGACTGTTGCCGCCTTTTATCCCGCCGCACGAATATTCCCTATGCAATCTGCGGCACAGCTCCGTCCATGGATGGGTATGCCTCTGCAGGATCGCCCACATTGCATGACGGCACAAAGTCTACAATCAAGGGGACAACCCCTCGCCATATTATCTGCGATACCGCCATTGCCGCGGGTGCGCCTTTTCCGATGCTGCAGGCAGGTCTTGGCGACATGATGGCAAAATTTACGGGGCTCATCGACTGGGAAATTGCCCGTGATTTAAACGGGGATTACTACTGCCCCGAGGTGGCGCAAGAGGTCATGGATGCCACGAAAAAGTGCGTGGAGCTGTCAAAAAAAGTATATGCAAGAGATCCCGATGCCATGGATAGCCTTTTTGAAGGATTTGTGGTCACGGGCATCGGCATGGCATACACCGGCTGTTCCCGTCCTGCTTCCGGCTCGGAACATATGATTGCCCATGCTTTTGAACTGGAAGCCGTAGAGCGCGGCGATATGCCGAATCTGCACGGCATCGAAGTGGCACAGGGTACACGCATTGTCATTTATATGTATCGCCGTCTGTACAGGGAAACGACGGATGCCTACATGAAAAATAAAATTGAAGAATTTTTGCCCGTTCTTAATGCGGCAGATGAAATTTGCAAGGAAATCCCCCTTGCAGTGACCGATCGGGAAGAAGTGATTCGCGGTATTTATCGCGGACATAAACTCAGAAATCGCTATACGATTCTGCAGTATTTGTTTGAAAAAGGTCTTTT
>JAFPCL010000184.1 GCA_017390225.1 Clostridia bacterium | reverse complement strand
GCTATGATGTGGCATTTTCGCAATCATGCTGTGTAAAATGCGGACGAAAAGAAAAGTCGTTTAACTATTTTATGAGATTTTTTGATGAATTTGTGTCTGATATGGAATAGTAGGATAAGTTAAATAAAATAACCCTAAATTTTTATCAATGTTAAGGGGTAACGAAGTATCGCTTATTTCGTTCTTTGCGAAATCGTGCAAAGCACGATGAAATCCAAACAAGTTTGGATGAAATCAAAGCCTTACGGCTTCGATGAAATTAAATCCGTCTTTATATCCTTGCGTAAGCAAGATTTCATCACGAAGTGATTTCATCTGCGTAGCAGATTTATTCCGTCGCAAGACGGATTTAGTTGAAAAAGACCTTAACTTTTATCAAAGTTAAGGTCTTTTTCTGGTGGACCTAAAGGGATTCGAACCCTCGACCTCTCGGATGCGAACCGAACGCTCTCCCAACTGAGCTATAGGCCCTTGTTTTTTATTATTATACTTAAAGCTTTGGGATTTGTCAAGAGGGGAGAGGAGAATTTTTGGAGATAATAGATAAGAGATAATAGATAAGAGATGTGGAGGAAAATCGCTTTGGCGATTTTCTTTGATTTTGTTGGTGGAAATTTCTGGGGTTCAGAAGACGCCGAAAAAAATGGGGGATGATCGTAGGGCGTGCCGACTCGGCGCACCATGTCTTGTCACACGCCACTTTCCACTTTCCATTCTCCATTTTCCATTTTCCACTCTCTGCACTTCACACGTCGCTTTCTATAATTTCAAATCTTCCCACGGACACTTCAAAAGCCGTGTGGGTGGTGATACTGCCGTCTGCCGCTTTTTTGCGGTAATCTCTTGACTGAATACGTCCTTCTAAGGCAATATGTGTGCCGACGGGAAGATCGGCGGTGGCGCGGGCGTTTTTGCCCCAGATAATGGTGGGAATGTAGTCGGATTTGTTGAAGGCACGGTTGACGGCAAGGAGGATATCGGTAATCTCTCTGCCGAAGGGCGTGCGGCGAAATACCGGGGGACGGCAGATGAAGCCGTTCAGGTAGATATAATTGGGGTTTTCCGATGCCGGAGGATCAAGAAGCAGTTCTTTGGCAAACAGCGTGAGCACCAGATGGCTGCTTCCGTTTTCCTTGATGGCATTGTAAGAGCGGAACTGACCGCGCACACAAATTTGTTCGCCGGGGATGAGAGGGCGTCCAATCATCAGACGGGAAGAAACGGTGACGGGGATGCGGTCGGCATTTTCGCTGAGCCGTTCCGTGTAGATAAAAAACGTATAGAAATCTTCGTCCAGCACATGATGGCTGAATACAGGTTCAGACCAGATGAGACCGGAAACAGTAGCGGTGTTGGTGATACATTCCATGGTGAAATTTCCTCCTTTGTAATACAAGGATATTCACAAAAGAGAAAATTAGAACATATTAAAAGAGATTTCTTTGCATGAAGCTGAAATATTTATCGTTATAGACGATGAAGTGATCTAAAAGTCCAATGTCGTAGGGTGCAAGCATATCTTGCAATTTTTTCGTGAAATCAATGTCTTCCCGCGAGGGCATCAGAATACCGCCGGGGTGGTTGTGGGACAAGATGACAAAGCTTGCATCATTTTTAAGAATAAAGGACATCAGCTTGCGGATATCCACGGTCAAAGAGTTGGTATTGCCGGCAGGAAAGACCATGTGCCCACCAATGCGGCGGGCAGAGTCGGCAACAATGACACTTAAAACCTCGTGATTTTCATTGCCGATCATCGAAGCACAGTAGCTTCCTATCCATTCAACATCACCAAGCTCTGCACCTTCCATGTTTTTACTGCCCTGATATTTGACCATGAGGGCTTTTAAAAATTTAAAATAAATCGCCGTATATTCGCCGATGCCGGGGACTTTGATAAGCTCGTCTAAAGGCGCGTCCAGCACATTGGAAAGCTTTTGAAACCGATTCAAAAGTGCTTTTGCGGCATCGGTGGTGTCTTGCTTGGGAAGGGCATAGTATAGTGCCATTTCCAAGGCTTCTTCCTCGGTAAAGTTATGTAGGGAGAAGGTCTCCGAAAAGCGGCGTCGCATGCGCATACGATGACCGACACCGGGAATGTGTTTTTCTTTTTCAGGCATAGGGTTCACCCTCTTTTATACTCTTTATATCTGTTTCTACTTGACGAATCAATGCTTCGGGAGAAGGAAAATGCATCGTGGGACGAATAAACCGACGGAAGGAAACGGTCACCGTTTCGCCGTATAAATCTTCACTTGCATCTAAAATATGTGTTTCAATCAGTGGTGTTTGGGTTTGATAAGTAGGCGATGTACCCACAAAGGAAATGGATAAATGCACGCTGTCTCCAATTTGGGTTTGAGATGCATAGACCCCGGGGGCAGGCATAATCTTGTCCTTCGGAAGGGCAAGATTCATCGTGGGAAAGCCTAAGGAGGTGCCCACATGGCGACCGGGCACAACGGTACCGCTGATGGTGTAGGGATGCCCCATCAGTGCTTCGGCACGGGCAACGTCCCCGTCAGTTAAAAGCTGTCGGATGCGGCTGGAGGAAATTTCCGTTTGTCCGTCGTAGAGCTTTTCAAGGCAGGTGACACAAAAGCCGAGGGCTTTTCCCATTTCTTGCAAAAGAAGCGGTGTGCCGCTTCCGTTTTTTCCAAAGCGGCAATCACTGCCGACAACCACATGGGTAGCACCAAGCTCTTTTACCAGATATTTGGTAACAAAAGCATTGGCATCCGTTTGCAGAAATGATGGCGTGCTGTGCGCCATATAGACCGTGTTAATACCGTAGGCACGAAGAAGTGCACATTTTTCATCATTGGTGGTAATCAGAGGCATGGCTTTTCCCGAAAGAACGGAAAAAGGATGCCGATCGAAGGTGAAAACAATGGGGGTCTTGTCCGTGTGGGACAACAGCGCCGAAAGAAGAAGCTGGTGTCCGCGGTGCACACCGTCGAAATTGCCAAGGGCTACCACGGTGTTCTCGGCACGAAACCCGTGCGTCACAATATTCATAGGGGATTATATCTCCTTGCTGTAGAAGTTTTTGACAGATTTCAGGCACAGTTTTTCGTCAATGACCGTAAGACGGGAAATGCAGAGGAAAGCGCCCGAAGGATCGTAAACACGGAACGTGTCGCCCTCGGTGCCGCTATAGTAAATTGGCACACCGTTTTTAACACGGGTTGCCTGCTTTTCCGACAGGACGAGCTTGGGATAAGAAAACAAAGTATCCGTGGGAATCAGAAAAGAGGCAAGGGTGCCGTCTTGTTCTGCCTGCTCCAGTGCCTCGATGGTGACGGCACGGTCGATGGAAAAGCTTCCCGTCTGCGTGCGATGCAAAGCGGACATAACGGCAAAAGTGCCGAGCCGAACGCCGATATCATCAATCAGAGAACGAACATACAGCCCTTTGGAGCAAGAAACTTCAAAGGAAAAGCTCTCGTCATCGAAGGATAAAAGACGTATGCCATGCACACAAACTCTGCGTGTCGGGCGCTCCACCTCGATGCCTTTTCGTGCCAGTTCATACAGCTTTTTGCCGTTTTGCTTGATGGCACTGTACATGGGCGGCATCTGATCGATTTCCCCCAAAAAATGCGAAAAGGCTTCTTCCAAAAGTTCGCGGGTTATAGATGGAATCGGGGCAGTTGCCGTCACAGTACCCGTGGTGTCGAGGGTGTCGGTGCGAAAGCCGAGCTTCACGCCTGCCACATAGGTCTTGTTTTCTGCTGTGAGCATATCCACAGCGGCGGTGGCAGAGCCGATGCAAATCGGAAGCACGCCCGTTGCCATGGGGTCCAGTGTGCCCGTGTGCCCGATTTTTCGGGTATGAAAAATGCGCCGCAGCTTGGCTACGGCGTCAAATGACGTGAAATCTGCCGGTTTATTTAAAATAACAACACCGTTCATTCATATGCCTCCATTTAATGCATACAGGCTTCAATGGCCGCCAAAAGCTTTTCTTCCACTGTATCCATCGGCTCTTTGACCGTGAATCCGGCGGCACGTTCGTGACCGCCACCGCCGAAGGAGAGGGCGATGGCCGCCGCATTGATGCGTGCCTTGGTGCGGATGCTGGCATGGATTTCGCCGTTTTTGGATTCCCGAAGCAGAACACTCAGCTCCACGCCGTCGATGGTACGCGGCAGGGAAGAAATGTTGTCGGTGTTCTCCGTTTTTTCTCCGGCGGCTATAAAATCCTCTTGGGTCAGACAAATGATGGCAACACTGCCGCCGAAATACATTTTGGTTTTCGACATGGCACGTGCTGTCAAAAGATAGCCTTGGGGAGAAACTCGTTCGTATACCTCGGTGTAGATTTTGGTGTGGTGTGCGCCTGCATCCAGAAGAGATGCCGCTGTGCGAAGCACACGGGCATCGGTGGATGAAAAGCGGAAACCACCGGTATCGGTGAAAATTGCCGTGTAGAGCGCATCTGCAGATGCAGGAGAGATAGCAATGTTCATGGCAATATATAAATCATAAATCATCAGCCCTGTGGCGGCGGAGCTTCCTTCCACCCAGCAGACATCACCATAACCGGGATTGGTTCCGTGGTGATCGATGACGGCGGAATGGGGGGCATTTTCAAAGAGCGGCAACCGACTTCCGATACGATCGGGTGCGGCGCAGTCAACGGCAACGCACAAATCATAGGCAGGAAGTTCCATCCCTTCGGTGTAGACCATGCCACCGGGCAAAAATTGCAGCGTAGGCACCAAAGGCTCACTATAGAGCACGATGGCTTCTTTGCCACAAGCTTTTAACAGGAGAGCAAGTGCCAAAGAAGAGCCGGCGGCGTCGCCGTCTTCCCGGATGTGGGGAAGAATCAGGACACTTTGTGATTTTAAAAGGAGTGCCGATATTTGCTCTTTCGTACTCATTCGGCATCACCTTGCGATATCTTATCGATGAGCTTGCTCATGCGCATGCCCTGTTCGATAGAGTTGTCGGAAACAAAAGTAAATTCGGGGACACAGCGAAGCTTCACGCGCATACCCACTTCCTTGCGGATAAATCCGCCGGCGGATTTGAGCGCCGCCATCACATCCTCTGCGGCACCCTCTGCGCCCAACACGCTGATCCAGACCTTAGCATAATGCAGATCGGGCGTGACCTTAATCCCGGTGATGCTGACCATGCCACGCATACGGGGGTCTTTGAGCTCACGGAAAATTTCGGATAAGGCTTTTTTGATTTCTTCATTTATGCGATCTTGGCGATGTTGCATTTTTTTACCTTTCTGCCTTTTATGGCACTGTATTTTAAATCAGGGGGCAGCCATTGGCAATGCCCCCTGATTGTGTATTTATTGAGCGATTTCGACCATTTGATAGGCTTCGAAAACGTCGCCCATCTTGATGTCGTTGAATCTTTCAATGGTGATACCGCATTCGTAGCCGGAGGCAACTTCTTTGGCATCTTCCTTGAAACGCTTCAAAGAATCCATAGCACCTTCATGCACCACGATACCGTCACGAACAATACGGACAGAGGCGTTTCTTGTGATCTTGCCGTCTAAGACATAGCAACCGGCGATGGTGCCGACGGAGCTGTAGCTGAACAGCTGACGGACTTCGGCGTGACCTAAAACCACTTCCTTGAACTTGGGAGCTAAAAGACCCTTCATAGCGGCTTGAATCTCTTCGATGGCATCATAGATGACACGGTAAGTGCGGATATCGATAGAGTGCTGTTCGGCTGTCTGCACAACACCGGGCATGGGACGAACATTGAAGCCAACGATGATGGCGTTGGATGCCGATGCCAGCATAACGTCGCTTTCGGTGATCGCACCGACGCTGTTGTGGATGACCTTGACACGAACTTCTTCATTGGACAGCTTTTCCAAGGACTGCTTCACAGCTTCTGCACTACCCTGCACGTCTGCTTTGACAATGATATTCAAATCCTTCACAGAACCTTCTTGAATCTGGGAGAACAGATCGTCGAGGGTGACCTTCTGGGCAGGACGCTGTGCGGCTTCTTTTTCTTTTTGCTTACGTGCTTCAACAACCTCACGGGCGGCACGTTCGTCGCTGACGGCGTAGAAAATATCACCGCCGACGGGGACTTCGGACAGACCGACAACCTCAACGGGAACGGAGGGGCCGGCTTCCTGGATGCGCTTGCCCGTATCGTCGAGCATGACGCGGATTCTACCCACGGTGGTACCGGCAACCAAAATATCACCGGCATGCAAGGTACCGTTCTGCACCAGGATCGTAGCAACGGGGCCACGGCCTTTGTCCAGACGGGATTCGATGACCGTACCCTTGGCGGCACGGTTGGGGTTGGCCTTCAGCTCGCGCATTTCGGCTTGCAGGACAACATATTCCAAAAGGGTGTCAATATTCAGTTTCTGCTTGGCGCTGATTTCTACACAGACAATATCGCCGCCCCATTCTTCGGGGATCAGCTCATAGTCGGTGAGCTGTTGGCGGATACGGTCGGGGTTGGCGCCTTCTTTATCAATCTTGTTGATGGCAACGATAATGGTAACACCGGCGGCCTTGGCGTGGTTGATCGCTTCGACCGTCTGGGGCATGATACCGTCGTCTGCGGCAACCACCAGAATGGCAATATCCGTGACCTGTGCACCACGGGCACGCATAGCGGTGAAGGCTTCGTGACCGGGGGTGTCGATAAAGGTGATCGGCTTGCCGTCAACATACACACGGTAAGCACCGATGTGCTGGGTGATACCGCCGGCTTCGGTGGCGGTGACGTTGGCGTGGCGGATTGTATCCAAAAGGGAAGTCTTACCATGGTCAACGTGACCCATAACAACGACGACCGGGGGACGGGGAATTAAATCTTCGCTCGCATCCTCCACGTCATTGAAGAGCACTTCTTCTTTGGTGCGGATGATAATCTCTTCGGACTTGATGCCGAATTCTTCGGCAATCAGAGCACCGGTATCGAAATCCAGCTCCTGATTGATGGTTGCCATCGTGCCCAGCATGAACAGCTTCTTCACGACATCGGCGGCAGGGACACCCATTTTCTGTGCCAATTCGCCGACGGTGATGCCGGTGGAAAACTTAATTTCCGTAATCTGCTTTTTCTTAGGTGCGGGCTGGGGTGCGGCTTGCGGCTGATTCTTTTGGCGCTTGTCGCCGTTTTTGCCGCCTTGCTGTTGATTTCTGTTTTGATTGTTCTTGCCGCCTTGCTGACCCTGCTGCATTTTGCCCTTGGGTTGCTGACCGGGGGTGCGCTGTGCGCCTTGCTGTGTGCGGGGGCCTTTCTGCTTCACACGCTCCTTGCCGCCCTTTGCATGATCCATGGCGACTTCTTCCTCAATCTTGTTGACAGCTTCAATCTTTTCCAAGTCAAAGGAGGACGCACGTGTATCAACACGGCGCTCTGCCTTGACGGTTTTCTTTTCCTGCACGGGACCCTTCTTTTCCTTCTTGGGCGGCGGAGGCGGTGCGCCGGTAGCCTTCTTGGACTCTTTCTCCGCTTTGGGCGCTTCTTTTTCTTCCGGTGCGGCGGCAGGTGCGGCCGCTTCCGTTTCTTTTTGTTGCTGTGCATGACCACGGGCAATAAAGTCCTCTGCCTTGATGGCATTGTTGAACTTTAATGTATAGTATTCCAATACAACATCCATATCATGCACACTCAGCTGACTCATGGAGTTCTTGGCTTGTGTGCCGTATTCTTTCAGGAACTCGAGCAATTCTGTACTCTTCAGTCCCAATTCTTTTGCCATATCACGCACTCTGACTACTTCTTCTACCATTTATGCGTCCTCCCCGTAGATTTTTAGAATTGCTGCCGCAAATCCGCTGTCGTTGACGGCAATCAGATTTTTCGGCGGCTTACCGATGGCTTTTCCCAATTGGGCTTTGTCACCGTAAATAATACATTTGACATTTGCTTTCTGTGCAAGGGCGGTAAATTCCAAAGCGGTTCGCTCGGAGGTGTCCTCAGCAATAATCAGCAAGCAGGCGGTTTCGTATAAAAAGGCTTGTTTGACAAGATAGGTGCCGGCGGCAACTTTGCCTGCTTTTTGTGCCAGCCCCAGCATACCATATAATTTATTCATGTGTGCATCCCTCCAATAAGGCTTTGTCTTCACTCGACAGGGATGCATGCAGGGCGTATCCCAATGTGTTTTTTTTCATAATCCTTGCAATGCAAGCTTTTTCGCCGCAGATATAAGCACCGCGGCCGGGATGCTTTTGCTTGGCATCCAAAATCAGCTTTCCGTCGTATACAAAGCGGATTAGCTTTTGCTTTTCCATGCGCGATCGGCAACCGATGCACATGCGAGTGGGTGTGTGGGTGCTCAATCGATCATCTCCGCATCCGGCTTGATATCGATTTTCCAACCGGTCAAGCGAACGGCAAGACGGACATTTTGTGCATTCTTACCGATGGCAAGGGACAGCTGGTTTTTCGGCACTTGAACAAATACGGTCTTGGCTTCCTGATCCACGGTGGTTGCCGTGACCTTAGCAGGAGAAAGAGCGGCGGCAACATAGGCGCCGACATCGTCGGAATAACGGATGATGTCGATGTGCTCGCCTGCCAGCGCACCGGTGATGGCGCTGACTCTGTCGCCATGCATACCGACACAGGTGCCGATGGGATCAATCAGCTCACTGTCGGACCAGACTGCAACTTTAGAGCGGAAGCCGGCTTCTCTGGAAATACCCTTGATGACGACCAGTCCGTCGGCAATTTCGGGCACTTCCTGCTCGAACAGGCGGGAAACCAATCCCGGATGACGGCGAGAGAGGGAAATCTGCGGCTTTCTGGGATCCTGAGAGGTTTCCAGCATGTAGAATTTCAGGCGCATACCCTGGGTGTAGACTTCACCGGGCAATTGCTCTTTGGAATACATATATGCTTCATCACCGGAATCCAAAACCAAAAGGATGCCGTCTTTGTCTGCTTTTTGCACCGTGGCGGTAATCATCTGGTTTTCCTGAGAAGCATAGCGGTCATAGACTTTGGCACGTTCGGCTTCGGTGACACGTTGCTGAATAATCTGCTTTGCCGTCTGCATAGCCATATGGCCGAATGCCAGCGGCTGTACGGGAAAATCAACGAAAGAGCCGATGGTTGCGGCAGGGGTGATGGTGAGAGCTTCTTTTAAAGAAATCTCATTGCGCGGATCTTCCGGCTCACCTTCGACAACTTCTTTTTGAATGAAGGTGTGAATCGTGCCGTCTTCACGGTTCACGTCGACACGGAAGTGCAGGTTGCCTGCATAGTTTTTCTTGCAAGCGGACAAAAGTGCACTTTCCAGCGCATCGAAAATAACGTCACGCGGGATACCTTTGCTTTGCTCCAGCTCTGCAAGTGCGCCAATTAAACTGATTTCGGGTTGATGTTTCATTTTTTTCAATCCTTCCTTTCTAAGTCACGGGAAAAATCATACCAGATCCGGGCAGAAGCTACGGCATCACGCGGCAAAGAAGCCACGGTTCCGTCTTGTGTCTCGATCGATAATTCTTTATTTTGATAGTCCGTCAAGCGGACAACATGGGTTTTAGAGCCGTTCATGGGTTTATAAAGCTTCAAAGTAATCATTTGCCCGATTGCCCAAGTAAAGTGATCGTCCAGGCGGAGCACACGCTCAATGCCGGGGGAGGACACTTCAAAAACATAGGGCACATCAAAGGGCTCATTTTCATCTAAAATGGGATCGACGGCGCGGCTGAATTTCTCACAAGTGTCCACATCCATGCCGCCTTCACGGTCGATGTACACACAAAGGACTTTGTCTTTGCCGCTGCGCGATACGTCAATATCGTAAATATAACAGTCCAGACTTTCGCACACGGGTGCAAACAGTGCGGACAGCGTGCCGAATAAATCACGCAATTTAGGGTCGCCTGCCTTTCTTGAAAGCGAAAATTTGCTTATAATAATGAAAAAAGCGGGCTGCAATCCCACTTCCATACACTCATACTACTTTCTGCCAGTATATCACAAGTTTTTTTTAATTGCAATAGTTTTTTGAAAAAAATTTCAAAAACAAAATATTTTGGTTGTTTTGCAGTAAAAAATTTCTTTTTTACCATATAATTATAAAAATATTGTAGTTTTTTTATAAAACACTTGATTTTTATTGTCGAAAATAGTATAATGTTTTCTGTTCTTTATTTTTCAATAAGAGCAAGACATTTTTTGCCATAGGCACACAGGAGGATACCATAATGAAAAGAAGAATTGGTTTATTGACCCCCGGCGGCGACGTTTGCGGTCTCAATGCCGTTATCGAAGCTGTTGTCAAGGCGGCACATAAATATGATGTTGAAGTGTTCGGCTATCTGAATGGTTATGAAGGCATGGTTCACGATCGCGGCAGAATCCTCACACTCAAAGACGTAGAGGATATCCGTCACAAGGGCGGCACGATTTTGGGCGCATCCAAAGGCCCCAGCCCCAAAGCTTATCCTATCGACGGCCAAAAAGTGGATATGCACGATGCCATTTTAAATTCCTTTAAAGCAAAAAATATCGACTCGATTATTATCACCGGCGGCGACGGCTCCATGCGTGAAGCACTGGATCTTTGCAAGCTCGGTGTGAAGACCATCGGCGTCATTAAAACCATCGATAATGACGTGGAAGGCATCAAGGCACTGGGCTACGATACCGGCACACAGGCTTTGTATGATTATATCGGTCATGTCAAGACCACCGCTTTGTCCCACAGCCGTGTCATGGTTGTTGAAGCGATGGGCGCTACCGTGGGCTGGCTGGCACTGCGTGCAGGTCTGGCATCCGGCGCACACGCTATCTTAATTCCCGAAATGAAGCTGGATATGGATGAGCTGACGGAGTTTGTCAACGACCGCGTGGAAAACGGCAAGCGTTTCACGCTGATTGTTGTTGCCGAAGGCATCAAGCTTCCCGATGCCATTACCCCCGCACAAGACGATCCGAACCGCACCGCCCCTGTGCTTAAAGGTGCCGGTCAGTATATTGAAAAAGAGCTCAATCAAAGACTCAAGGGCAAGTTCCCGAATCTTGAAATTCGCTCTGCCGTGCCCGGTCACTTCCAGCGCGGCGGTAATACCCTTGCCAACGATATCGAGCGCGGTCTCATTTGCGGTGCAGAAGCCGTTAACTGCCTGATGCGTGATGAATACGGATTTGTTATTTCGTATCTGAATAAAGATATTGAGCATATTCCCTTCGACCAGATTGTCGGTCGTGCCGCTGTTCCCGAACATCACCCCATTGTGGATGCCGTGCGTTCTCTGGGCGTGTTTATGGGTCAGCATATTTGAGGAAAAATCAATGATTTGGCTTGACAATGCGGCGACAACAAAGCCGGATGCAACCATACTGAAGAAAATGGGAGAGATTGCCGAAGAATTCTTCGGCAATCCCTCCTCTTCCCATTTTTCGGGGCTTGCGGCACGGCGTGTGTTGGAAGAAGCCCGTGAAAAAACGGCACAGCAGTTGTCGGTGTTGCCGGAAGAAATCATTTTCACCCCAAGCGGTTCGGTTGCCAATAATTTAATTATCCGCGGTGTGGTGCGTCCGAATCCCAAATCCCATGTGGTTATCTCCGCCATTGAGCATGATTCCGTTTCAGGCCCTGTGCAGGCGCTGAAAAATCAAGGCGTTCGGGTCACGGAGGTTCAGCCGAGAAAAGACGGGATGATTCATCCCGAGGATTTTGAGGCGGCTGTTGGTGAAGACACAACCTTGGCGTGTGTGATGCACGTCAATAACGAAACGGGCGTAATCCAGCCCATCAAGGAGCTTTCGATTCTTTTGAAGCGAAAAGCACCCAAGGCACTGTTTCTTTCCGATGCGGTGCAGTCAGCAGGAAAAATGAAGCTCACCCCCTCTCTGTGGGGCGTGGATTTCATGTCGCTCAGCGCCCATAAATTTCATGGCCCGCGCGGCATCGGCGCTCTGTATTGCAAAAAAGGTGTCCGTTTGCCTGCCGTGATGCACGGCGGCGGTCAGGAAGCCGGCATTTTTCCGGGCACGGAAAACGTCCCCGGCGCCGTGGGGCTTGCAGAAAGCCTGGTGCTCTGTGCAGCGCATGATGCACAGAAGGTGCAGGCATGTAAAGAAATCTTGCGTGAAAAGCTTTTGGCGCTTGACGACACCACGGAAAACGGCAACGGATTTCCGTATGTTCTCAATGTTTCCTTCCACGGGATTCCGTCGGAAATTTTGCTTAACAGCTTATCCGGCAAAGGCATATGCGTGTCTGCCGGTTCCGCATGCAAAACAGGAAAAAGCAGTCGGACGATCGCGGCCATGGGCGGCGATGCCAAATCTGCCCTTCGATTCAGCCTGTCGGCACAAACTACACCGGAGGAAGCAGAAATCGCCGCAAACGCCGTTTGCGAAATCGTCACGGCATTTCGAAAAGGAGAGTTGGCTTAAAGTGAGAGAAATGATTCTTTTAAAGCAGGGCGAGATTGTGCTCAAGGGCATGAATCGCCGCGCCTTCGAGCAAAAGCTGGAGGATAATATTAAAAAAGCATTGGTCGGGCTTCCTGCGTATCGGATGCGCTCCTGCCAGTCCACGGTGTATATTGAGCCGGAGGATGGGACAGACTGTTCTTTGTATATCGACCGCTTGAAAAAAGTCTTCGGTATTGTCAATATTGTCCGTGCCGGTGCCGCCCCCAAGGATATGGAGGCACTTTTGGATTTTGCACCGACTTATCTGGAAAACACGTTGATGCAAGCCAAAACCTTCAAGGTGGAAACCAAGCGTGCCGATAAAAAATTCCCCTACAATTCGCCGCAAATCAGCGCTATGATGGGCGGTAAGCTACTGGAGAGCTTCCACCATTTGCGCGTGGATGTGGATAACCCCGATGTGGTTGTCCGTGTGGAAATCCGCGAAAAGGAAAGCTTTGTCCATGCCGGCAGAATCCAGGGCGCCGGCGGTATGCCGGTAGGTACCAACGGCAAAGCACTTCTTTTGTTGTCCGGCGGCATCGATAGCCCTGTGGCAGGGCATATGACAGCCCGTCGCGGTGTGGAAATCGAAGCCATTCACTTCTTTTCTTATCCCTACACCAGCGAGGCGGCAAAAGAAAAGGTGCTGTCTTTGGCAAAGATTTTAACGGAATACACAGGCCCTATGAAGGTGCATCTGATTCCCTTTACCAAACAGCAATTGCAGATTCGGGATAACTGCCCCGAGGAGCATTTCACGCTGATTATGCGCCGCATTATGATGAAAATTGCTACGGAAGTGGCAAAGCGCAACCATTGCCATGCTTTAGTGACAGGAGAGAGCATCGGTCAGGTCGCCAGCCAGACCATGTGGGCATTGGGTGTCACGGATCCTGCGGCAGATATTCCCGTGTTCCGTCCTGTGATTGGCATGGATAAAGAAGAAATTATCACCCGTGCTCGCCGGATTGGCACCTTTGAAACCTCGGTGCTTCCTTATGAGGACTGCTGTACGGTGTTCACGCCCAAGCATCCCACCACCCGTCCGAAGCTTTTTAATATTCTTCATTCGGAAGAAAAGCTGGACGTGGAAACGATGGTACGGGAAGCCGTTGAAGGCATGGACACGGTAATTTTGGGAAAATAAAAAAATGGACAACGAAAGGTCGTGACGTGTATGAAAGCGGAATTTATTGCTGTCGGTACTGAACTTTTGCTTGGAGAAATCACAGACACGAATGGTGCTTTTATTTCAAGAGAGCTGGCACGTGTCGGCGTGGATATCTATTACCGCAGTGTTGTGGGAGACAATCGGGAGCGTCTTTTGGAAGTTTTAGATGCGGCGCTTCATCGTGCGGATGTGGTGATTCTCTCCGGTGGCTTAGGGCCTACCAATGATGATATCACCAAACAAACCGTTTCCTCTTATTTTGGCTTGACATTAGAGGAAAACCCCGAGGCTATGGCAAATCTTGCTTCGTATTTTTCATCCCGCGGCAGGCAGATGCCGGAGGTCAATCGGATTCAGGCATGCTTCCCCAAAGAAGCGGAAATATTAAAAAACAACAACGGAACGGCACCGGGGATGTTTTTGCAAAGGGACGGGAAATACGTATTCCTTCTGCCCGGCCCGCCCCGTGAATTTGAGCCGATGGTCAAAGAATCCGTGTTGCCGCGTCTTTCGTCCGTAACGGGCACACAGCTCTTCACCTACACGGTGCACACCTTCGGGATTTCCGAATCGGCACTGTATGAAAAGCTCCGTGATTTGATTGATACGCAGGATAACCCCACCATTGCTTTATATGCAGAGCCGGGGCAGGTGCGAATCCGTCTGGCGGCAAAGGCGGCAGATGATGGGGAAGCCAAAGCAATTTTTCTGCCAACGGAAAAAGAAATCAACCGCCGTGTGGGAAAATATATCTACGGATTCGGCGAGGATTTAACCCTGTCTGAAGCCGTGGTGCAGAAGCTCATTGAAAAAAAGCTGAAGGTGGCAACGGCGGAATCCTGCACCGGGGGTCTTATCGGCAAGATGATTACCGACGTGCCCGGCTCTTCTGCTGTATATAATATCGGATATGTCACCTATTCCAATGCGGCAAAGAATGTGGAGCTTTCCGTGTCTAAGACTACGTTGGAAAAATACGGTGCTGTCAGCCAGCAAGTGGCAGAAGAAATGGCATATCATTTAAAAAAGAAAACCAAAGCCCACATTGCGGTTGTTTCTACCGGCATTGCGGGCCCGGATGGCGGCACAGCGGAAAAGCCCGTCGGTCTTGTCTATGTTGCTGTGGCAACGCACGACGGGGTGAAGGTGGAAAAGCTGAATCTGTCCGGCAACCGCGACCGTGTGCGCACCTTGGCGGCAAAGCATGCCTTGTGGATGGTGCTTTCTGAAGCCAGAGCTTATATATCTGAATAAAAAACGAGCGAACGCCGCTTTGCGGTGCTCGCTCATTTTTTAGTTGAATATCATTTATTTGCCACTACCTTGATTAAAGGCAACGGTGCGATAGCTTTCGGCTTCACTCTGACATTCCTGATCCCAAAGGGCTTTCATGTGTTCATACACGGAAGCAGGAATGTTCGGCGTGCCGCCAAGACGGGTGGGCAGGAGCATATCGCCGGCGGCGTTGGGGTCGGTGCAGGCGGTGTGGTTGCGCCACTGCTCCCGTTCTTCTTTGTTGCGCAGATTCGGGATGGTTTTCGGCGTACTGCCATCTAAAATGGAGAAGAAAGCAAACAGCCCCGGCAGGAACATATCGAGGGCTTCATACACGTCAATCGTATCGGCGTTTTCATCACCAAGGATTTTTTCGCAGAAATAATACATGGAGAAGAAGTCGGAACCGCCGTGACCGAAACCGGCAAGTTTTTCATCTGTGTCGTGCTCGGGATGATAGGACACAAGCTTTGCGGTGTCATAACCGCCGGAGTATTCGTCGGTGTTCACATAAATCGTGTCCACAGCGCCGGCTTCTGCATCTTCACGGGCACTTTCCATTCTGCCCTTACTGCCATACATGGTGTACCATACGGAATTTTTATATAAGCCGCCATGAAGACTTTTGATGATGCCGCCGTTTTCCAAGGTGACAAGCTCCATGCCGAAAGCGCCGCGCTTGGCACCGGTTCTTTCCGTGCGCTCTGTTTTTGTGCCTTCCAAGCCGATGACAGATACGGGTCTGAGTCCCGTGGCATGAATGATCGGGCCTAAAGAATGGGTGCAGTAGAAGGTAGAAAACATAAAGTTGCGCCAATGGCTTTCTTCACCGTAGGTGATGCTGTGCCAGATGGGTTCGCAGTTGTGGACATATTCACATTCGCCGTATTCAAACTCGCCGATTTTTCCTTCACGGTAGAGCTTCTTCATTTCAAAGGGGGCTGCCATGTAGCAATAGTTTTCGCCGTAGGCATAAATTTTTCCCGTTTCTTCTACGGCTTCCACCAGTTCCACGGCTTCTTTCATATTCTGTACGGGCAGAACCTCGGAGAACACGTGTTTGCCGGCCTTCATGGCACGAATGGCAAAGGGGGCGTGCTCGTTGGCGTAGTTTGCCAGCACAACGGCATCCATGTCATGCTCGATGAAAGCATCAAAATTATCGTAAAAAGTAATATTCATGCCTTGGGCATTTTCTCTTTGGGCATCCAGTGCTTCCGGCGATTTATCGCAGATGGCGACAACCTCGGCATTGGAGGCACGTTTGCAGTAGTTAATCATGCTGGAGCCGCGGTAAGCTCCCATAACACCAATACGAACTTTTTTCATACGATACACTCCTTTGGGTGATTTTCATTCAGTATAACACAGAATTTTTAATCATGCTATAGAATTTTTCTATAGATTCATGGAAAAAAGTTATATATTTATTGAAAATTGCGTGGTTTTATGATACAATGATAAAAAATACGTGAGAGGAGAAGAAGATGGATAAAAATATCTGTCATTTTATTCCGTATCATAAAGACTATCATGCAATCCATACGGTGAATTTTGTGCTGGAAACTAAGCCACAGCCAAAGGTGCCTTTGCATACGGAAGCATTATATAAAGTACAGCTTGTCATTTCGGGAGAAGGTGTATTGCACATACGAGGCAGACAAATTTTTTTGCAGTCGGGGGATTTGTTTTTCACCTTTCCCGGCACTCCCTTTTGCATAGAATCCGGCGAAAATTTCACCTATATGTATGTCAGCTTTTTAGGTGCACGGGGATGCCGCATTCTTGAAATGCTCGGCATCACGGCAAATCAATGTGTGTTCCGTGATTGCGGTGCGATAGAAGCGTTCTGGCAAGAGGGCTTGTATGCCAATGCAGAAGTGATGGATCTAATGAGCGAGAGTATTTTGCTATACACGTTCACCTTTTTGGGCGGCAGATTGCTGGCACCGCAAGGCACGAAAGAGCATGGGGACGATGCAGTGCTTTTGATCAAAAAATATGTGGATGAGCATTTTTTTGACCCGGCGCTTTCCTTGGAAAGCATGAGCGAGGTTTTGGGCTACAACAAAAAATACATATCCTATTTATTTAAAAAGCAGATGCATATCGGCGTAGTGGAATATTTAAACACACTCCGCACCCAAAATGCCTGCACCATGATTCGACAGGGCGGTGCAACCTGTGTTTCGGATATTGCCTATGCTTGTGGCTTTCGGGATGCCCAGTATTTTTCCAAAGTATTTAAACAAAAAATCGGCATGTCGCCGACAGAATATATTAAAAAGGAGAAGCAAAAATGAAAATCACGGAAAAAATCAACATGAACTACGAGGAATTGATTCAAAACGGCCCTATCAATATTGTGGCTTTTGGCGACAGTGTGACCCATGGTGCCGTCGGCCCCGGTGAGATCGACTACGAATCCGTGTTCCACAACCGTTTGAAAAAGAAAATCAATGAAAAAAGAAACTATATGCCCGTGAATGTCATCAATGCCGGCATTGGCGGCATCACGGCGCAGGGGTCACTTGCAAGAATGCAGGCGCACGTATTTGACCACCACCCCGATTTGGTGATTATCTGCTTCGGACTCAACGACGTCAACGGAACATTGGAAGAGTATCTGGGGGCTCTGCGCACGATATTTTCGGCATGCAAGGAAAGAGATGTGGATGCCATCTTTATGACGCCGAATATGCTCAACACTTATGTGGCAGAAGATGCCGACCCGAATTTCTTTGATTATGCGGCAGTCACCGCCAAAATGCAGAACGAGGGAAGAATGGATCTTTATATGACATCGGCGGTTACTTTGGCAAAAGAAATGGGAATCACCGTGTGCGACTGCTACAGCGCATGGAAAAAATTAAGCGAAACCGAGGATATCACGATGCTTCTTGCCAATCGCATCAATCACCCTGTCCGTGAAATGCACGAGCTGTTTGCTACCATGCTTTTTAACACAATTTTTAACACATCGGATGCTGTGGTGGCAACGGACAGCACTATGTATAAAGGGCAATAAAATTTATATACGATTCTTCAGCACTGTGTTTTTCCGTGCGGAAACACAGATGGAAAAACGGAAAGGCAAAGTTGATATTCTGATAGATAAGCCGGACACCTGCTCCCAAAATCGCTACAACATGAGTGCAATATCCTTTGCTTCACCTCAGACCTTATGATATTGATGATGAAATAAATAAAAACAGATGCCTTTGAAAAATGCGGCATCTGTTTTTTTGGATAATAATAGAGAAGATATAGAAGATGGAAGACCTCATAAGTGGCAATTCCTACATAGGTAAGGGGGGCGCCGGGGGCGCAGATCATAGATAATAGAGAAGAGAGAAGAGATGCGGAGGAAAATCGCTTCTGCGATTTTCTACCGACACTTCACACTTCACACTCCACACTTCACACTTAACCCCCAACACTTCCGCAAAGATTTGCGGAAGTGTTGGGGGGAAAACTTATTTTACCCCAGAGCCACCATGCTGAAGACGAGGGCGAACAGTGCGACGGTTTCGCAGAGACCGACGACGGTGATGTAGAGGGAGAAGCCCTTGCCGGTATCAGCTAAGGCATCGGCACCGGCGGCACCGGCTTTGCCTTGGTAGATAGCGGAGAATGCCATGGCAAGTGCGGAAGCAAGCCCCAAACCCAAAAGGAAAGCAGGGTCTTTGTCGGAGGCTTTCATCTGTTGCATCAGAAGGAAGCCGTAGATGGTCTGTGTGAGGGGAGCACCGGCGAAAGCGGTGAGGATGAAGGGGGCGGCTTTGTTGTTCATGTAGCATTTTTTCCAAGAGCCAATCGCCGATTGACCTGCAATACCGATACCGATGGCAGAGCCGATGGCGGCAATGCCCATAGCCAGTGCAATACCTAATTGTCCTAAATTCATAAAAAAAACTCCTTTATATCAAATTTTATTCTTCAAAGGGCTTGAATTTGTGCCCACTCCATGCCATATCCAGATGGGTTGAAAATTCCAATGTATTGAGTCGTATGCCGTGCACCACAACGGACAACACATTGAGGATCATATTCAGTCCGTGACCAAAAACCAGAAGGATAATGGCGAATATCATCAGCATAAAATTGCCGAGCAGGGGGCTTGCCAGTTCGTTGACCGTTGCCGAAATCGCACCGCCGGCAAGACCGACCGCCCACAGGCGGATGTAAGATACAATATCCGAAAAGACGTTAACGACGCCTAAAAGAACCGTCACGATATTGGCAAGGCTTGCAAGAATGGATTTTTTGATGCTTCCTTCATAGTTGGAAAAGATGAAGCTCAAGATAAATCCAATCGCAATCAATACAATACAGACAGTGCCCACAGGGATGGAGGCGATGACTAAATCAAAGGGGAAAACCGCAGGGTTGACCACCAGATTGAGCACCAGAAAATACATCCCCAACAGTTGAAGGATATTCCCGATATCACCGCAAATCTTCAGGGAGTGAAGATTTCTTTTAGCAACCTTGATGTGAGCGACAATCAGCTGAACCAGCGCCAGGAAGAAGCAAAAAATCTGCAAATTCTGTGCGGTGGTCAGCCCAACGCCTTCGGGTGTCCAGGGAAGGCTCCAGAGCTTGTCGACATTCACGTTGGAAAAACAGGGAATCGACAAAGCCTTCAGCCATGCGGGAAGCTGTTCGGGGGAAAGCCCGAACCAAGTGCAGGTGAGCGTGCCCCACAGAATGGTGGATAGCCCGAACAGACCGATCAACAAAAAGGCAGGCGCAACGGGCTTTTTTGCAAGCAGTGCTTTAATCACCGGCACAGCGGCGACGGCAGTAATCAAAAGACCGTATCCGCCATCTCCGAAAATAATACCGAAGAAAATGAGGATAAATCCTAAAAACCAAGCGGAAATATCATACTCAAAGTATCCGGGCACTGTGCCCAAAAAGTCGGTCAGGGGATAAATCAGGCTGACGAACTTATTGTTTTTCAGCTTGGTAGGCACGTTGTCCTCTTCCGTGGGATCGGAAACAACAAGTCCCCAAGCCTGATCTCGGGCGGCTTCTTTGAAGGTTTCCAGATTATCCGCTTCAATGTAGCCGGAAAAATAAGAAACGGAAAGGGTTTTGTCTTCTTGCTCCGACAGCACTTCATCCGTCATGCCTACGGCATGGAGCTCAAACTCCATTTCTTTTTGAAGTGATTCTGAAGCTGCATGAAAGCTCTCTCTATAAACGGCGTAAGAAGCGAGTTCTTTATCGATTTCATCTGCCCGAAGGGCAAATTCTTCGGCTTTTTCCCGCATTGCTTTTGTGGACATTTTCGGAATCAGCAGGCGGTACTTTTCCAGCTCTTTTTGGCGTTCGCTGTCGATATCCTTATCGCATAGCATGAATTTGACAGCTTTTTTTCCTTTTTCCAAAGGAATAGCTTTGATGTCACCCATAAGCGCTTTATATTCACCCTTGGGCATTTCATAAAAAGAAACGAGAACGCCTTTTTCTGAAAGGAAGGATAAAGCCTCGGGGTCAATGTCGCCCCAGCTTTTCAGGCTTTCCAAGCTTTGTGTTAAAGTAAGCTTCTCTGCAAGACAGGCTTTCTTTTCTTCCGAAAGTGTGCGAATCTCTTCGGCAAGGGACAAGGCATCAGAAAGTGTGGCTTCTTTTTGCTCGGACGCTTTTACTTTCCCAATCGCATACAGCGCATCTTTTATCAGAGATAATTGATCGCCGAGCTTATTCAGCTTTTCGGATGAGCCTTCTTTGCTTTCAATGTGCATCATCCCCAACGAGCGAAGCGCTTGGAGGGTTTTTGTTTTCTCATGTCCCATGGTGATGAGGGAAACTTTTTTCATGGGTACGATCATGTGGCATCCACCTGCCTTTCGCTTGCTTCTTCATTGCGAAGGGCAATTTTGCGTTTGGAAATTTTCGAACGCACCACGGCGCTAACCTGCTGGTCTGCCATGTAAATGGATATTTTTTTGATATTTGCCTCGGTTTCGGGAATCTTGACTTTTTCGAAAAGGTTCACTCTCTGGGATGTGGCGGTGAGTTCTTTTTCCAAAAGATACACCTGCTCATCCAGCACCTCTGCCTCCATATCAAGAAGCATGACTCTTTCCATATGGTTGGCGGCAATGTCTACCCAAAGAGGCGTTTCGTATAAATCATAGTCGCCTCTTTGAAAATCCGCACCGTCAAAGGTGGGAATATCCACACCGGCAATGTTTCCTTTGCCTTTTCGAATATTGCTCACGGTGATAATCCCCGGAGGGAAGGCGGCTTCTTCTGCAAACACGGCAATCCATGCACCAAAGCCCTCTTCCATGGCCTGCTTTTCTTGCCTTACGGCAATGGCTTTGGCTTCAATGGTGCGGATTTCCGATTGCAGCTGTTGTTTTTTCAGTGTCAGTGTCGGCAAATATCTACGATACATTTTCAGAGCATCTTTTTGATTTTTCAGCTCGTTTTTCGTTAATTTGATCTTTGCCAAAATTACAGACCTCCTTGCCCTTCAGGCCAGAATTCATCCGTAAGGTCTGATTTAATGCCGGTTTCTTCTTTGGTAAAGCAGGCGGCTAAGATTTTCCAGCCGGTATCCAAGGCATTCTCCAAGGAAAGATTCACAGACAAATCCATCAGCTCTTTTTCAAAAAGGACGCCGTATTTTAGAAGCTTTTCATCCCAACGGTTCATGGCAAAGCCCATGTTTTTCTTTTCCACCGTTTCTTTGTAGGAAGAATATAAGCGAATCATACCATCCATGAGCGCACGATGGTCTTTTCTCGTTTTCCCGTTGACGTTTTGCTTTAGACGGGACAGAGAACCGAAGGGCTCGATGCGGCCGCCTTTCAAATAATACTGACCTTCCGTGATATAGCCGGTGTTGTCGGGGACGGGATGCGTCACGTCGTCACCGGGCATGGTGGTGACAGCCAAAACCGTGATAGAGCCGGAATTCATAAAGTCAACCGCCTTTTCGTAACGAGCGGCAAGCTGAGAATAAAGGTCACCGGGATAGCCACGATTGGAGGGAACCTGTTCTTGCGTAATGGCGATTTCTTTCATGGCATCGGCAAAGTTGGTCATATCCGTGAGAAGAACCAACACGTCCTTATCTTGCAGAGCAAATTGTTCTGCCACAGCCAATGAAAGGTCGGGAATCATCATACATTCAACGGTGGGGTCGGAGGCGGTATGGATAAACATAACCGTTTTGCTCAGTGCTCCGCCACGAGAAAGTTCATCCTTAAAGAAAAGGAAGTCGTCATACTTTAGTCCCATGCCGCCGAGAACGATCACATCGGCTTCTGCCTGCATGGCAATACGGGCAAGAAGTGCATTATAAGGCTCACCGGAAATGGAGAAAATCGGCAACTTCTGGGAGACAACCAAGGTGTTGAACATATCGATCATCGGGATATTGGTACGCATCATGCGGTTTGCCAAAATACGATTGGTGGGATTGACAGAAGGGCCGCCGATGGGCTTTAAGTTGTCCGTCAGGGCAGGGCCGTTGTCCACAGGCTGACCGGAACCGTTGAAGATTCTGCCGAGCAAATCTTCGCTGAAGGACATTTGCATTTCACTGCCTAAAAAGCGAATCTCATCGCCGGTAGAAACACCCTGACCGCCGGCAAAAATCTGAAGCGACACAATATCGCCTTCGATTTTATTGACCTGTGCCAAGGATTTTCCGAAGCGCGTCTGAATCTGCGCCAGTTCGTTGTATTTCACGCCGGTGGCTCTGACGGTAATGACGTTGCCGACGATGGATTCAATTTTATTATATATTTTATTCATTTTCATTCACCGTCCTTTAGTAAACGTGCGGCTTCCGCATCCATGGTGCCGCCGGCTTCCCGGTATAATTCATCAATCAGAGCTTCTGACTTTTGGAATTCTTCACCTTTAAATTCCTTATAGTTCCAGTCGATAAATCTTTGGCGCATACGGTTGAAGAAAGTACGGGCATCATCCTTATTGGTTAAAGCGAAGCTACTTCCCAAAACCATAATCAGCTTATCCGTCACATAGCGCTGGCGCAGTGTACCGCAGTTGGCATCGACCAAATCAAAGGAATTTTGCTGCAGATACACGGCATCTAACATTTCGGATTTCAAGTAGAGAATATAGTCGGACAAGGGCGTGCCTTCTTCGCCGATAACCTTCATCATGGAATCAATCTCATTGCCTTGACGCAGGATATCTTTGCAATACTCGGACTTTTTACGGTCGATAACACTTCCGTATTTCGACCAAGAGATCATCGGGTCGATGGCAGGGTATTTTCTGGCATCGGAGCGCTCACGGGACAGACCGTGGAAAGCGCCGACAACCTTTAAGGTTGCCTGGGTGACCGGCTCTTCAAAGTTACCGCCGGCGGGAGAAACAGAGCCGCCGATGGTGACAGAGCCAAAGCTTCCGTCGGGCAGACGGACAAAACCTGCTCTTTCATAAAATGCGGCAATATAAGATTCCAGATAGGCAGGGAAGGCTTCTTCGCCGGGGATTTCCTCCAAACGTCCCGACATTTCACGCAGTGCCTGCGCCCAACGGGAGGTGGAGTCTGCCAATAAAAGAACATGAAGTCCCATCTGGCGGTAATATTCTGCCAAGGTCACCGAGGTGTAAACCGAAGCTTCACGGGAAGCAACGGGCATCGATGAGGTGTTACAGATAATAATTGTTCGCTCCATCAGGGAACGGCCGGTTTTCGGGTCGGTCAATTCAGGAAATTCAGTTAAGGTTTCCACGACTTCACCGGCACGTTCGCCGCAAGCGGCAATGATGACGATATCCACGTCGGCATATTTGGACGTGGTGTGCTGCAAAACGGTTTTTCCTGCGCCGAAAGGACCGGGGGTGCAGTAGGTACCGCCTTTGGCAACAGGAAAGAAGGAGTCCACAAGGCGCACCTTGGTTTCCATGGTTTCCACGGGGGCTAACCGTTCGCTGTAGCAACGGATAGCGCGCTTTACGGGCCAGCGGAAACACATGGTGAGCACTGTTTCACGGCCGCGGTCATCGGTGACCACCGCAACGGTTTCCTTCACGGTATATTCCCCTTGAGGTACAATGGATTTTACGGTGTAGGTTCCCTGCAAATAAAAGGGAAGAAAGATTTTATGCGTGAAAGCACCTTCGGGAACAGTGCCGATGTATGCGCCTGCTGTCAGTGTGTCGCCGGGCTTTACCGTGGGCGTGAAAGTCCACTTCTTTTCGTCGTTCAGCCCGTCGGCATAGTTGCCACGCTCTAAAAACCAGCCGGCTTTTTTTGCCAGGACAGGAAGCGGATTCTGAAGACCGTCATAAACCTGCCCTAAAAGCCCCGGCCCGAGCTGTGCCGAAAGCATTTCTCCTGTAAATACGACTTCATCGCCGTATTGAATCCCGTTGGTCATTTCATAAACCTGAATTTGTGCCACATTGCCTCGAATACGGATAACTTCACTTTTCAGTGCAGTGCCCGCAACTTTAACAAAGCATATTTCGTTCATGGAAACGTCGCCTTCAAATTCGACGGACACGAGATTGCCGTTAATGCTGATTACTTTTCCGATGTTTTCGGTCATGGATTTACCTCCTTTTTATCTCCTTGTAGAATGGAGTTGTATATTTTTCTGTATGCGGCTTCACCGCGCACGGGATCAAACTGCCACATCCGCGCCAGAAGCTTTAGCTTTAGTCCGTAATAAAACAAGAAATCCTCGCAGAACATATCCGTGGGGCGCAGGGATTCCAAAAAAGAAAGCCGATGGGAAAACAAAATCTTTTCTGCCTCCAAAGGATTCTCCGCTTCCTGTGCATCTGTTGCTGTTTTGATCAGTGCGGCGGATAAAATCTTATTGGGAAACGTGAAAGTTTTATTCATTTTTTCCGCGCGGATTTTACCCAACGCCAAGCGAAGATCCCGTTCGCCATCATACCATGCGGACAGCAGGGGAGAGCTTGTTTTTTCAGAATCCATGGGAGGCGTGAGTGTGAGTTTTTCCATATCATTCTGTGTGTTCTTTCCGAGATGACCGCGGACAAGCTCCATAAAACGTGCTTCATCGATGGGCAGAGGGACTGCATCGCTATAGCCGTCCAGCGACGGAAGCTGTGATATTAAATAATAATATGCTGCCATAATGATTAAGCCTCTTTTAAAATCTGTGCGACTTTGGGACTGAGATATTTGGACAACATATCCACCACGGCTTCTTGCGAGTAATCATAAAAAGCATCTTCGCCATTTTTGGCAATACGGAATCCGCCGTCAAAGCTGTCGCTTGCTTTGAGGGTGATGCCTTTTTGAATTTTATCTTTGAGATCGGCAAGAACGGCGTTTTCCAAAGCTTTTAAGTCTTCGGTGTTTAAAATCACTGTGAGATTTTCGGTGTCGGACTTTTCAGCCCAAGATTCAATGGCTTTCACAATCAGTGCCGTAAGATGCTCGGAAGCGTACACAGCATCGACCTTTTGATTCAAAATAATGCGAAGCTCTCGGGCGATGCTTTCTCTGAAGGACAAAAGCAAATTGCGTCCGGCTTGCAAAATCGCATCTTCACCGGATTTCACCATGCGCTGTGTTTCGCTTTTGGCATCGGATATGAGTTTGTCTGCCTGCTGTTTGGCATCGGCAATGATGCTTTCGGCTTCCGCTTTGGCGGCGGCTAAAATGGCATCTGCCTCGGACTGCGCCGCTTCCACGCCGTCTTTTTTGATTTGATCAATAAGTTCTTGGAGTTGTATTTCCATCATGTTATCTCCTTTTTTATTGCTTATTAAAAAAAGGGAACTCATGCCCCTGCAGTCAGCTAGTTCCCTTTATATTATAAGCGATTTAATTACTAAATATTGTAGCACTTTTTATAAATTTGTCAATAGTTTTCCAAAATTTTTGTATCAAGTTTTTTAATTTTACAAGAAAGCAACGGGATGTTTAGAATTATTTTATAAAGAAAGCCCCGCAATAGGTCTTTGATGCCTTATTGCGGGGCTTTTCATTATTCTTCAGATGCTTCTTCTGCATCCTCTTCCGTTTTCAGACCTTCCAAAAGGCCGTACATATCGGATTGCTGGAATTGGTATTCCGTTTCGATATCACGGTATACATTCATACCGGTACCGGCAGGAATCAGCTTACCGATAATGACGTTTTCTTTAAGACCAACCAAGTTGTCAACCTTGCCCTTAATAGCGGCATCGGTGAGAACACGGGTGGTTTCCTGGAAGGATGCGGCAGACAGCCAGGAGTCGGTAGCAAGTGCGGCCTTGGTGATACCCAGAAGGACATCACGGAATACAGGCACGGCTTTGCCTTCGGCCTCTAAGCGTTCGCTTTCAATCGTAGCACGCAGGCGATCGACCATTGTGCCGGTCATGAATTCGGAATCACCGGGATCTTCGACCAGAACTTTGCACATCATCTGACGAACGATAACTTCGATATGCTTGTCGGCGATTTCAACACCCTGTTGACGGTACACACGCTGGATTTCCTGAACGATGTACTGTTGAACAGCAGTGCCGCCCTTGACCTTCAGAAGATCGTTGGGATTGATAGGACCGTCGGTCAGCGGAGCACCGGCTTCGATGAAGTCGCCTTCGTGGACACGCAGAGATACACCATAGCGGATGGGATAGGTGTGCTGCTCACCGGTTTCATCGTTGCGAACAGTGACCTCACGGCTGATTTCGCGGTTGTTTTTCTTAAATTCGTTGATGGAAACAACACCGTCGATTTCGGTGATGGTTGCCAGAGCTTTGGGCTTTCTGGCTTCGAAAAGTTCTTCAACACGGGGAAGACCTTGGGTGATGTCGTTGGAAGCAACACCGCCGGTGTGGAACGTTCTCATGGTCAGCTGGGTACCGGGTTCACCGATAGACTGTGCGGCGATGATACCGACAGCTTCACCCACATCGACCAAAGAGCCGGTTGCCAAGTTTCTGCCGTAGCAGTAGCGGCAGATACCGACACGGGCACGACAGGTGAGAACGGAACGAACCTTGACTTCCTTTACGCCGGCATTGATAATGGTGTTGGCAATATCGGCAGTAATCAAGGTGTTGCGGGACACCAAAAGCTTGCCTTCTTCTTTGATTTCGCCGGTGGCTTC
>JAFPCL010000183.1 GCA_017390225.1 Clostridia bacterium | reverse complement strand
AGGTGGCAGTATCCGTGGACATGATGGACACGGGCATTGACGTGCCCGATGTGTTGAATCTGGTGTTTTTCAAACGGGTGCATTCCAAAATCAAGTTTTTGCAAATGATTGGACGCGGCACGCGCTTGTCGCCCGATGTGTTTGGCACGGGTCTGGATAAAAAAGGGTTTTTAATCTTTGATTATTATGATAATTTCAACTATTTCCGCACTTCGAACACCTGGTCTACGGTGAATGCTAAAGCCAACGGACACAGCTTTAGTATCACGCCGCAAAGCGAGCTTATTAATCGCTGTAAGCTGGGCATTTTGCGTACGCTATCGGAGAGGGACAAACTCACGCCCTTTGAAGAATCCTATCGGGATCAGCTGAGAAATGACTTTATCGGTGCGGTGCGCGGCCTGTGCAACGATGATATCGAGGTGCAGTACAACATGGCGTTTGTCAGCAAATATCGAACCGCCGAGCAATGGGAAAAATTCACCGCCGCCAAAATCTACGAGCTGACCGAGAAAATCCTGCCGCTTTTGCCGCCGGATCCTTCGCCCGTGAAGATGAAGACCTTTGATCTGTTGATTTATGTGATTGAGAATGAGGTGCCCAAGCGCATCGTGGCAGATAAGGACATCCGAAAAATCCGTCACGGCTTTGGCAATGTGGGGAAAAAGATTGATTCCATGCTGGCGGAGCTTTTAAAGCTGAAAAACATTCCCGAAATCATAAAAAAGGAGCCGTTAATCCAAAAAATGCGCAATGCGGAGCTTCTGTTTTCGCAGTTTTCTTTGGAGCTGTGCGAGCAGGTGCGCAAGGAGCTTCGGGAGCTGATGCCCTATATTCCCGATAAGAGCGAGGTTTTAATCATAGATGTCAAGGATATTCTGATTGATCCTATCGGCGATGGCGGCGAATTAATCAAAGAAAAAACTTACGCCGAAAAAGCACGGGATTATATTGCCAAGGAAAGCCCTGCGCTTGCCAAGCTTTCTAATTTAGATGCGCTGACAGCGGCGGAAAAAGAAGAGCTGGAAACCGTTTTTTTGCAGAATCTCGGCTCGGCAGCCGATTATGCGCTATGGTCCGACAATGCGCCGCTTTTGCCGTTCCTTCGGCTACAGGTGGGCATCTCGGAGGATGCCATTGCCACCAAATTCGGTTCGTTTTTAAACAGCGACACATTGGATGCGGATCAGCTTGCCTATATGGAGCAAATCATTACCTATGCCGAAGAAAACGGCGATATCGTTTTTATGGATTTGCAACGCGTCAGCCCTTTTTGCGATGTGGATATTATGGAGCTGTTTGGCGAAAAGGTCAGCTACATCAAAATGCTGATTAACGGCTTACACAAGCCTGTGATGTAAGGAGGTAAGCATTTGGATATACTGAAAATGTTGCAAGAATCCGGCAAGGATTTATATCCGGAGGATCTGGATTTTTTCGAAACAGAGCTTGCCACCGGTGGAGATTACGATGATAACTATCAAAAGCAATGCCGCAGTCTGATCAAGCAGCTTCGTGCCTGGCATAAAGGCGATTCGTCCAAACCGGAGGAAGAAAAAGATACAGATAAAGAAAACGAAAAGCCCGTTGAGGTGACGGTAGAATGGACGGAGCTTGTGCCGAAAGGCGTGGATGCCGGCATACCCGAAATGTCGGCGGAGGAGCTTTTGTTTCACACCGTTCTCCAAATGCGGGAGAGCACCGATTATAAATCTAAATTCAAAAAATACATTGCCGGGCAGTCGATGGTGGATGAGGCTTGGCTGGAAAAGCATTATTCTTTTTTTGCCGATTGGGAAATCAATGCCATCGTATCGGTGAAGCCGCTGAGCGAGCCTTTTCTGGAAAAGTATTTCGGCGCGATAGATCACGATAAAATTGCCCGATATCAATGCTTTTCCGAAGCCTTTTTCATGAAGCACTTTGCACAATTAGATCCGACGATTGTTTTACAACACGGGAAAAATGAGTGGCGAAAAAAAGAAAAGCGATCCAAGCAATTGGATGTGTTTCTGCGCCTGAAGGGAGTTAAAATATGATTTCCATTCAAGAAGCCAAGCGGCTGATTAAGCGGGCACTGCTTGCCAATATCGTGTGCGACAAGCCTAATCTTGCCATCACGCCTTTGGTGTCCGGCAAACACGGCATCGGCAAATCCGCCATGATCAAATCCATTGCCGAGGATTTGGGCGGTGTGTGCATTACCATTGAAGGCGGCACACTGAAAGAAGGCGAAATCACGGGCCTTCCCTATCAATACAAGGATGACAACGGGAAAATCAAATTCCGCTTTTTGCCCTACTATGCAATTGAGCGCATCCAAAACGAGGAAAAGCGGTTGTTTGCGCTGTCGGGCAGAAAGCTTGCGGAGGATGCGTGGCTGACAGGGGATGAAAACCGCTATGCCATGAATGATCTGTCGGCATCCGAGCGCATGGATGCCCTGAAAAACGGCAAGGTGCAGCCGGTGATTATCTTTATCGACGAAATCAACCGAACGGAAAATTCCGTCTACAAGGAATTGATGAATATTCTTCTGACCCGCAGCGTGAACGGTTATCAATTCCCATGGTGGGTGCTGTTTGTGGGGGCGATGAATCCGAGCACACAAAACAGCGTGTATGCGACAAACGAAATGGACCCGGCGCAATTGGATCGTTTTATCAAAATCAAAGTAGGCGACAGCACCTCGGAATGGCTGAAATTCGGCAAAAGTGCCGGCATCAGCCCCGAGATTTTAACATTTATTAAAGACAACCCCAAGTGCTTATCTTCGCAGGACAAAGAGCTCAACGATGAGGAAAAGCCCACGCCCTCACCGCGTGGCTGGGACATGGTCGACACGCTTCTTGCATCGGAGCCTCTGCTGCGGGATTTCTTCACGGACAAGGAAAACGATCCCAAGATCGTGGAGAAGGACATGAAGAATCTGGTGTCTGCCAAGCTTGGGTCTTCCGTGGCAACCATGTTTTTTGCCAGCCTTGTGTCACAAGTCCGTGCCATCATGCCGGAGGAGCTTTTTGCCGATGATGAGAAGCTTTCCAAAAATAAGTCTTCCTTGGGGCGTCTTTCTGCCGCCAAAAAGGTGCAGACCTGTGATTTAATGCTTTCCTATCTGAAAGAAAATATCGAATTTATGATGCTGGACAAAAAAGGCTTTGAAAAGGTGAAAAAACAGCTGATTGTTTTAATCCAAACGCTGGATTCTTCCACAAGGCTTCTTTTCGCACAAAATATTGCCGCCACCAACACCGACGACGGCAACAGCATGATTGAGCTTTTATTTGATATATTTGAAAGCGATCTCATTGAAATGCTGGATTTATCCGATGAAACAAGAAAATTAATAGAAAGCAGCAACTGATGCTGTGAAAAAGCAGAAAGGAGCAGCGATGGACAACACGATTACAGCCTTGTTATACAGAATAAAAGAAAATATACAAGCCGTTGAAGCCGGCGATGTCCGAGAGCCGCTTCTTTCGGAAATAGAATCGGATTTTTTGGAATTCTTAGAGCTGGCAAAATTATTCCTGATTTCCGAACGGGACAGCTATTACGGCTATTTCTTAATGAATATGCAATTTCGCGCCGATTTTAAGAGCAACAGCATTGCCGGCATCAAGCTCAACACGTTTCCGCCGGTTCTGGAAGCCAATCCGCTTCTGCTCTGCAAGTTTAAGCTGAAAGAAATTCTGTATATTATTTGCCACGAAATCGATCATGTGATGCTCAATCATCCGGCGGAAATGGTGAAAGCCAATCCCACCGGAGACGAACAGCGCTTCTATGAATTTAATTTGGCGGCAGATGCTTCCGTGAATGATCGGATCGATTATGAGATCATGGCGCAAAAGAGAAGCTTTTTATCTGCGCCGGAAGGGCTTATCACATCCAAAACACTTTCAAAAATGTATGGGCTTTCGGGCGTTGCGCCCATGGAGAGCTATGCCTATTATTTTGAATTGATTGCAGGCAAAAAGCAAAAAAACGAAGAAAATGCCGCCGACAACGGGCAGAATTCCCTGATGGATGCGCAGAACAAGAAGGATAATGCGGAGCAAGAAAATTCCGATAGCATCGAACCATCGGAGATTGTGACATCTACCAATTGCGGCAAGCTTTCGGATCACAACTGGGAAGCAGGCGACGATGCGGAAGAGGCTGCCGCCACGGTACGGGAGCTTGTGAACGCCGCGGCGGATATGATGAGCGAGGAAAGCCGCGGTCTTATGCCTGCGTTTTTCATGAGCCAAGTGGAATTGCTCAACAAGCCGCCCGTGCTTTCGTGGCAGGCGATTTTAAAAAAATATATCGGAACGATAGCCGCCAATAAAAGAAAAACGAGAATGCGGCTTAACCGTCGCCAACCGGAGCGCTTTGATTTATCCGGGCGTGTGGATGACAAGGTTCTAAAGCTTGTTGTTGCCATTGATACCTCGGGCTCTGTGGACGATAAAATGATTGCACAGATTTTCGATGAAATTTTCGCCATTCTTGCCAAGCGCAAGCATGAAATCACCGTGATTGAATGCGATGCGCAGATTCAGCGCGTGTACAAAGCAAAAACGCCTGCGGATATCAAAACAAAAGTAGCCGGTCGCGGCGGCACATGGTTTTCTCCGGTGATCGAATATATCAATCTTGATAAATATTTTCGGGATGCATTGCTGATTTATTTTACCGACGGCTACGGAGAAAATGAAATACCAAAGCCGCGGACATATCGGAATATATGGGTTGTTTTTGACAACGCGCGGCATCTGTCGGTCAAAGAGCCCTACGGCGTAGTGCTGACTTTATGAGGTGTCTTTTATGAACGATCTTAAAATGCAATTACAAAAACGTCTCGTCGCAAATGTTATTATAGATAAATGTGCGGCGAACGATCATATCATCTTTCATGAAGCATGGTGTACGCAGGATAGGGTTATCCGTTTTACTACGCCATTTTTCAGAAAGCTGTTTCCAATCGCAAAAACCAAGACGAGTTTTTGGGAAACGGGCGATTTGGCAATGTATGAAGTCTATATTGCTCCGAATGATTTTTCAATTGCTTGCCTGATTTCCGATCATGGTATGACGAAAGAAAACAAAGAAATTTTCAATATTTTATCAAAATTGGATTCCTTTAGCAAAGAGCAAAAAAATTTTTCATTAAAGAAATGGGCGTATGAACCGGACGAAAGCCTTGAGAATGTGTTCGCCCGTTTTGATGCATTTCTTGCATCTGAACTTGAGGCGTTTGAAAACAGTATTTCTGCTTTTATTGCCAATGCAAAGAAAGAAGATACTGTTTATTTAGAGGGAGAACAAAATAATTTCACCGGAAGCAAATACGAGAGAAACCCAAAAGCAAGAAAAGCTTGCCTTGCGTATCACGGGACGGCGTGTATGATTTGCGGGATGGACTTTGAAAAGGCTTATGGACCTGCGTTTGCCGGAAAAATTGAAGTGCATCATATTGTGCCGCTGCATCAGATTGGTGAAACGTATGTCGTAGATCCGATACACGATCTTGTTCCTGTTTGCCCCAATTGCCATACGGCAATACATAGTAAAGAAGATGGTGTTTATACCATTGAGGAAATGAAGAGCTTGCGAAGAAATTTATAGGGGATTTAAATCGACGGAATCTCCGACGGATGCTGTAATAAGAAAAAAGCCGGCGTTTGCGGCTGTTGCGAGCAGAAACAAGACAAATAAAAAATAGCGGTGGAATGGTGTTGTTCCATCGCTATTTTTTATGGAGTAAATCCGTGATGAATATTGACAAATCGTAGTGTTTCATAGTACAATAAAATAGATAAAATTTGCAGAAAAAGGATGGTTTATGATGAATTTTTTGTTTGACATGGACGGGGTTTTGGTGAACTCCGAAAACTATATGATTGCAACTTCGATTCGGGTGTTAAAAGAAGTGTATGGCATTGAAACCACGAGGGAGGATTATATTCCGTATATCGGTGCAGGCGAAGATAAGTTTATCGGCGGGCCGGTGGAGAAGCATGGCGGTACATATACGCAGAAGCACAAACAGGTTGTGTATGCAGAATATGTGAAAAATGCCGTGGGTGGCGTAGAGGTGTTTGAAAGCACGCTGCCTGTGATTGAAGCGCTGTTTAAAAAGCGGGACAAGCTTGCCATTGTGTCGGCGGCGGACTCCATTAAGGTCAATGCCAACATTCGGGCGGCAGGGCTGCAGAATCGCTGGTTCGGTGCGGTCATTACCGGTGAGGATGTGACGGAGAAGAAGCCCAGCGGGCAATGCTATCGCATGGCGGCAGAGATGCTTCGGGTAGAGCCTTCGGCGTGCTATGTGGT
>JAFPCL010000182.1 GCA_017390225.1 Clostridia bacterium | reverse complement strand
GCGCGAACGAACGCCCAGACGTACCATCGTACGCCTTCGGGATGACATTATCAAGGCTACGCCTTGATAATGTATTCAGTTCGCACGCTTGCGCACTCTTTTTTTCCATCCCCGGATTCAAAAGAATTATTTTACAGCCCCTTTTCCTATCTTTTTATTCAAATTTCCGATCATACAACAGTGCCGCAATCAAAATAACGAAGCATGAGCCTGCATTGTGTACCAGTGCGCCCGTTGTGGGTGTCAGTACGCCTTTGACGGACAGGACAACCGCCACGATATTGATCAGCATGGAAAGAGCAATACTGCACTTAATGGTTCTGACCGTTGCCATTGCCAGCCGCTTGATGTATGGAATTTTAGAAAGATCATCATGCATCAGCGCAATATCCGCCGCATCTATGGCAATATCGGAACCGATACTTCCCATGGCAATGCCGACATGGGCGGTTTTCAGTGCCGGTGCATCATTCACGCCGTCGCCAATCATACAAACGGTTTTGCTCTGTGCACGTTTTTCTTCCACGGCTTTGACCTTATCCGCCGGCAAAAGTGCGGCTTTCACATCGCAGATGCCGACTTTCTGCGCAAAATATGCCGCTGCTCCCGGGCTATCCCCCGTGAGAAGCACCGTTTCGGTTTTCATGGCACGCAGTGTTTCCACAACGCCTTTGGCTTCCGGGCGCAGAGTATCCGAAAGAGCAATGATGCCAATGCATTGTTGATTCCATGCCACCAAAACAACGGCTTTGCCCTCTTTCCGCAAATCTTGCAATTTCCCATCGATTTCACTATCTATCAGAATACCTTTTTCTTTCAAAAATTCCGCATGACCGCAGAGAATCTCCTTTCCCTCTGCCACGGCGCAAATGCCTTTGCCGGCAATCATGGAAAAAGCTTCTGTTTCCGAATAAGCAATCTTCTTTTCTTTAGCACGGGAAACGATGGCTTTGCCGATAGGATGCTCACTTTTGGCTTCCGCCGCGGCGCAAAGAGACAACAGCAAATTTTCTTCCATGCCAGATGCTGTAAAGCAGTCGCTGACCGTTAGCTTGCCGTAGGTCAATGTGCCTGTTTTATCCATAGCGACCACATCGACCTTTCCCATGTTTTCCAATGCTTCGCCGGACTTGATAATCACCCCGTGCTTTGTGGCTTGCCCGATTGCCGCCATAATCGCCGTCGGCGTTGCCAGCACCAGTGCGCACGGGCAGAAAACAACCAGAATCGTCACGGCACGCACAATATCTTTGGTTACAAGATAAGTTACCACCGCAATCAGAAGTGCGGCAGGCACCAAATAGCTTGCGGCTTTGTCGGCAATGCGTGCCATGGGCGCTTTTTTATGTTCTGCTTCTTTGACCAGACGAATGAGCTTTTGCAGTGAGCTGTCCTCCCCGACCTCGGTGGCACGGATGTCTACTGCACCGAACCGATTGATGGTTCCGCAAAACACCGTATCCCCGATGCCTTTATCCACAGGAAGCGACTCCCCTGTGATTACCGATTGATCTACCGAGGTTTCGCCGCAGAGAATCACGCCATCCACCGGCACGGCTTCTCCCGGGAGCACGCGCAACACATCGTCCTTTTTGATTTCTTCTGCCGACACAAGCGCTTCTCCGTCCTCTGTCAGCCGTCTGCCTTGCGCGGGTGCCAATGCCATCAGCTTCCCCAAGCCCTTTTTGGCTCTGTCCGTGGTCATGTCCTCCAAAATTTCGCCCAAAGCCATGATAAATGCCACTTCCCCGGCGGCAAACAAATCGCCGATCCCGATTGCCGCCGCCATAGCCACAGATATTAAAAGAGCCGACGATATTTTGGATATGCCTTTATTATCTATCAACCTGCGGAATGCCAAAACCAAAAGCGGCACACCGCAAAGAACCACCGTCATCCACGCCGGGTCAATAAAGACTTCCTTCCCCCGATGCGACAGGATAAAGCTGATCACCAGAAAAACACCGCCTGCTACCGTTGACGGCACACTTTTTAAAAAGTGTAGTATTTTTTTAGCCATGTTACCCCTTCCTTCTTGACAATAAAGAAAAAACAGAATATACTATGTTTGATACAGAACACTGTGTTCTGTTTTTATTATATGATAAATCAGAAAAAAAGCAACAAGCAAAATGCTTTTGTTGTTCGCTACAGAACATTTTCTCAAATTTGTTCCGAAAAAAGGAGAATAACCATGGACAGACGACAAAAGAAAACAAGAGACGCAATTTTTACTGCTTTCACGGCGCTTCTTTCTAAAAAGCAGTATCATCAAATCTCCGTGCAGGACATTATCGATGAAGCCAACATCGGAAGAACCACCTTCTACGCCCATTTTGAAACCAAGGATTTTCTGCTCAAAGACTTATGCGAAGAGCTCTTCGGTCATATTATCGGCACCGCCATGGGGCTTCCCCACGACCATGACCATTGCACCCGTGCAAGCAAGACCGACTCTGTTTTTCTTCACCTTCTGCGCCATCTCAAGGAAAATGACCGCAATATATTAGAGCTCCTGTCCTCCCAAAACAACGAGCTTTTCCTCCGCTATTTTAAAGACAACCTCAAAAAGTTGATTATCTCGCAATACGTAGAGCAAGGCAAGCTCCAAAACAAGAGCCTTCCCACCGACTACCTGATTAACCACATCTCCGCCGCCTTCGTCGAAACCGTCGCCTGGTGGCTTTCCCACGGCAGAAACGAATCGCCGGAAGAAATCTGCCAATATTTTTTGTCGGTCATCGAACCGGTATTGTAAAACAAACGCCTTCCTGCAAAATTTTATGCAAGAAGGCATTTTTTATC
>JAFPCL010000181.1 GCA_017390225.1 Clostridia bacterium | reverse complement strand
CGCCCTATGTTATACTCAAAAATGTAAAGTGTGCTTTACTATCCGAGGAGGTGCCCTTTTGAACAACAAAATCAAAGATTTGCGCAAGGAAAACAAAATTACCCAAGACGAGCTTGCTTGCCGTGTGGGCGTAACGCGGCAGACCATTATTTCACTGGAGAACGGAAAGTATAATGCTTCCCTGCAGCTTGCGCATAAGATTGCCCGATTTTTCGGTATGTGCATTGAAGATGTTTTTATTTTTGAGGAGGAATCATAATGGATTACAAAAAGAAATTGAAAACAAGACTTTATATCGCCATCACCTATATTGTGCTGGGAATCGGCATGATTGTCTATTCATTCATTGACAAAACACCGAATGATTTTGTATCAACCTTCGGCATTCTCATCACGGTTATGGGATTGGTTCGTATAAGAAACTATGTTTTGCTCGCAAAAAATGAAGAGCGCAGCAAAAAACAGCAAATCAAAGAAACCGACGAGCGAAACCTTTTGATCTCGCTCAAAGCCAAAAGCACCGCTTTTTCCATTTATTTTCTTCTTTTGGGGATTGCCGTCATCGCCCTTTCCTTTGCAGGCTTGCACGAAGCGGCAAAGTGGCTCTCCTATGGCGTGCTTATGCTTGTGGTCATTCACTACATCTGCTATTTTATCTATCAAAAGAAATTATAATATCCCCTTGTTTTTCACTCCACCACATAAAAGAACAATACAAAACCAATAAACATTTGTAAGGAACGACCTGCGTGTCGTTCCTCTCTTTCAATATGCATTTTTTATTTCACGCCATAGATAGCCCAGATATAAATATATGCCGGAATGATTGCCGCAATGGTAAAAGGAATCCCGATTTTAAAGAAATCTTTATTTTTGACCGTGTATCCCTCTTTTCTTAAAATACCGATGCCGGTGATGTTAGCAGAAGCCCCAATGGGCGTGCAGTTGCCGCCGAGGGTTGCCCCGGAGAGAAGCCCGAAAAAGAGCGGCGTAGGGTCGATGCCGTTTTGGGCACAAAGTCCTGCAATCACGGGAATCATGGTGGCAACATACGGAATATTATCGATAAACGCCGACAAAACCACGGATACCCACACAATTACCGTATACAAAAGAAAGATGTTGCCGCCGCCGACTTTGCCTAAAAGGGTTGCGGCTTTTTCAATCACACCCTGCTTTTCAATGCCGCCAATCATTAAGAACAAGCCCAATAAAATCCCAATGGTAGTAAAGTCGATTTCCTTCAAAGGAGAAATCACGGCTTTGATATCCTTCTTTTTAATCAAGGTATACACAAGACCAATCAGAAGAAAAGTACAGCACAAGATCCCGTTGGTTTCATCCGGCTTTTTCGGCACAAAAGAAGCCAAAATCAGCGACAAAAGGGTAAGAAGCAAAAGACACGTCGGCACAAGAGCCGTCACCTTGGTGCGCTGTGTAGCTATCGGCAATGGCTTATTTTCCTTTCGGAAAATAAAAAGCAAAATCAAAGCCGAAAGCACGGCACCCAGCTCCACCGCAAAGAAAATGCTGGGCTTTCCCATGTACCAAAAAAATTCCAAAAAGCTCATATTCAGTGCCGAACCGAGCATAATGGCGGTTGTGTCGCCGATGAGTGTTGCCGCCCCTTGCAGATTGGAGGACACGGCAATGGCAATGATAAACGGCACAGGATTGGTTTCCAGCTTTTTGCAAATGGCAAGAGCAATGGGCGCCACCATCAACACCGTTGCCACATTATCCACAAAGGCAGAAATGATGCCGGCAAAGAGTGCCAAAGACACCGCCGCCCATTTCACGTTCGAAACTTTTTCCATAATTAAATCCGCAAGCAGTGCCGGCATACGACTTTCTGTAAACAACGCCACCAGACCCATTGTGCCGACAATCATCAAAATCACGTTAAAGTCAATCGAGGCAAGCACATCGCCAAGGGGCAACATTCCGGAAATAACAAAAACAAATCCGGAAAGTAGCGCAATATATGGTCTGAATTTCCCGAAAATCAACATCAGCACATAGGTTGCCAAAAACAAAAGCAATGCAGCTATCAAAACAACACTTCCTTATCAAGTTATATATAATATAATAGCAGGTTTTTGGTTAAGATGCGGTAAAAAATAAAAAAGTTACTATGTTTTTGATTTTGTTTATGATATAATGATATAAAATCGGAGGTGTTATCCGTGAAAAAAACTTTAAAAAACATCGGAATTACATCCGTTATCCTCTTTGTGGCCTTTTTGCTCAGTCTATTATTTCAAAATGTATTCGACGTCAAAGAGCATGTCAGCACCGTTTTTGTCTTTGCCGTCTTTTTGATTTCTCTTCGAACCGAAGGCTATTTATACGGGATTGTTTCCGCCTTTATCGGTGTTCTTCTCATTAACTATGTCTTTGCTTTCCCCTACTTTGCTTTTAATTTCACCCTGCCCGTGAATCTGATTTCTGCCATCATCATGATTTTTCTTTCGATTCTGACGTGTACGCTCACTGCCAAAATCAAAAAGCACGAGCAGGAAAAAGCAGAAATTGAAAAAGAACGAATGCGCGCCAATCTGTTGCGTGCCGTTTCTCACGATCTGCGCACACCACTCACCACAATCTACGGCTCTGCCTCCACCCTTTTAGAAAGCCCTTCTTCCTTGGATGAAGGGCAGACCCAAGGAATTTTGCACGGCATCAAAGAGGATTCCGAATGGCTTTTGCGCATGGTGGAAAATCTTTTGTCCGTCACAAGAATCGACAGCGGACGGGTGAAAATTTCAAAAACACCGACGGTTATAGAAGAGCTGATTGATTCCGTTATTCTAAAATTTCATAAACGATATCCCAATCAAAAGGTTGAGCTGACCATCCCCGAGGACATTCTCATCATTCCCATGGATGCGATGCTGATCTCACAGGTTTTAACAAATCTTTTGGAAAACGCCGTACAGCATACCGAGCATATGACACAACTCTCTCTTTCCATTTATAGAAGCGGTCAGCAAGCCGTATTTCAAGTGGAGGACAACGGTGGCGGCATCAACCCCGAGCTTTTGCCCAACATCTTCACCGGCTATTCGGGGCTAAGTGACGAACATTCCGACAGCCATAAGCACAACGCCGGCATCGGGCTTTCTGTTTGTGCAACAATCATCAAAGCCCACGGCGGTGAAATTTTTGCAAACAACAACCAAAAAGGCGGTGCTTCTTTTTGGTTCACACTTTCAGTGGAGGACACACACGATGAGCAATAATAAATATAAAATTCTTCTCGTTGAGGATGAAAGCAATATCCGCAATCTCATCAGCACTATTTTAGAAGCGGCAGGCTATCATACCATTGCCGTCGGCACATGCAGTCTTGCCCTGTCCCTTTTTGCTTCTCATGTTCCCGATCTTGTGATTTTGGATTTAGGGCTACCCGACAGAGATGGTATGTATTTTCTTCAAGCTGTCCGCAAGGAGCACAACACACCCATCATTGTTCTTTCGGCACGCTCTCACGAAAAGGACAAAGTCGATGCCTTAGATGCCGGTGCCAATGACTATGTTACCAAGCCTTTCGGTTCCGAGGAGCTTTTAGCACGTGTGCGAACCGCCCTTCGAAACAGCCGTATGAATTCGGACACTCTGCCTTCCCACGATGGCAAATTCATTCTTCGAGAGCTTGTGATTCACTATGATGCTCGCCGCGTTTTCATTGGCGATACGGAAATTCATCTGACCCAGACAGAATATAATATTTTAGCCTATCTTTCCATGCATGCCGGCAAAATGATGACCTATTCTGCCATCATTAAAGCCATTTGGGGACAATCCGATGAAGGCAGTATCAAAAAACTGCAAGTCAATATGGCAAACATCCGAAAGAAATTCGGTGCTAAGCCCGGCGAAGAAAACTATATTATCAATGAGCTGGGTGTCGGTTATCGCCTGAACATCGACCAAAAAAATTAAAGCTCTATTACAAAAATTCCATGATTGTATTTACTTGCAACTTTAAGTTGCTCAAATGCAAATACAGGTTGGTGGATTTTTTCTGCACAGGTTATTATAATGCGTTGTGTAAAGGAGGTAGACCATATGGGTTTTGCGGAAAATTTGAAGCAGCTACGAAAAGAAAGACAATTATCACAAGAGGAATTGGCAGAAATTCTTGATGTAAGCCGTCAGGCAATCTCCAAATGGGAACAAGGCATCGGGTACCCGGAAGTGGAAAAGTTGCTGTTACTTTCAAGCAAACTGCATGTTTCTCTGGATAGTTTAATGGCAGAGAATACAAAAGAGCCGAATCCTGAAAAACAGGTTGGAACAGGAACAATCACGATAACATCACCATTCGAGCATGTCATTGTAACATGTCACAAAGTTGTCGCTTCCGCAAAAATGTCCGGCAAAAAAACATCACCACAGTATGCACTGTTCGGCACAAGCGAAGGAAAAGGCTTCTTTGGTAGTGAGCCAAACACTTTTTTAGGGTGGTATGCCAATGAAACTGATATTGCAAAAGAAATCATGGAAATCCACGATGCCATTGTTCAGGGAATTGCGACATATACTTTGAAGTACAGTGTACGAACAAAAAAATGGTTGTTTGGCATAAAAATAGACGACAAATAAAAACGGACAGCTGCCATATGGCAAACGGTTCAAAATATAAGTATTTGAGGAAAAAAACAATGATTTTAGAAACAGAACGTTTATGTTTAAGGGAAATGACAGAAGATGATTTCCCTTCTCTATATAAAATATTGGCGGATTCAAATATTATGCAGCACTATCCGTATGTATTTGATGAAGAACGCGTTCGGCGCTGGATTGCGCAGAACATAGATCGATATAAAACATTTGGGTTTGGTTTGTGGGCTGTCTGTTTGAAAGAAACAGGCGAGTTAATCGGTGATTGCGGATTAACTATGCAGCGGATAGGCGGTCAAATCAAACCTGAAATCGGATACCATACAAGAACCGATATGCAAAGAAAAGGCTATGCCAAAGAGGCAGCCATTGCCGTCAGAGATTGGACATTTATCAACACACCCTTTCGCATGATTTACTCCTATATGAAATATACAAATGAGGCTTCGGCGAAAACTGCGATTTCTTATGGTTGCATACAAGTGGATACGTTTACAGATGAGACAAACGAAATAACAAAAGTATTTGCAATTTCCAAAGACGAGTGGACGAACCGACAACTTCCAAATAATATCTAACATAGAGGAATGAAAAAATTGAACAGATCCGTTTTTTATGGCTCTGTTCAATTTTTTACGACTCTTTTAACTTTCTATCAAAAAACAGACTGTCGAAGAACCCGTTTTGCATCAAGCAAAAATCGGGTTCTTCTTCATTTTTTCTAAATCTATGATAAAAACAAGCAATTTGGAATCTGCTGCTATTGTTTCTATTTCGGGGAAGTTTTCTACAATTTTATCATATACATCATCAAAGGCTACGCTATCATGAACATTACCGGGTGTTACTACTGCTTCAAGAATAAAACCATTTTTATCACAAGCAGTATGAGCTTCATAAGCGAACTGTCTTCGATGTTCTCCTTTTACGAACAGACCGCTTTCAGGGTCAGTTGTGCTTTGTGTAATTTTCTTTGTTTTTTCTTCCTTCTTTGAGTTTTTTGATGATGTGTTGTCTTTTTTTGCTCCGTCTGATTTGGGTGTGTCATCATCAAAAGGTTTTTTTCCGTGTTCTTCTCTGTCTTTATTGATTTCTTTGAGAAGTTCGTCTGCATATCTTTTAGCCGCAAAAAATCCATATTGTTTTCATTCAAAGCTTTCATAAAAACAATATGAATTTTATGGTAAAGTATTTACTTATATTCAACTTCCAGAAGCATTAAACCGCACGCGGGAAGCATTGTCCCTGCTTCGGAACGCACACCGTTTTCGAGCACTTCGTCAATCACGGATGCCGTCATGCGGCCGCACCCGATATCGAATAGTGTTCCTGCTATAATGCGCACCATATGATGCAAAAAACCACTGCCTATAATATCAATTTCTATCAAACCGTCGTTCTGTCTGATATCGATGTCGTAAATGGTTCTGACTGTTGATTTTTTTATTTTTTTCACTGCACTGAATCCTATGAAATCATGTGTGCCGCGCAGTTTATTCGCCGCTTGCCGCATGGCATCCACCGACAAAACTTCATCCGTGCGATACACAAATTTTCTGGCAAACACGTGTTTTTTTGTGCAAGCAATCGTGTAGCGATATGTTTTTCTTTTGGCGCATAGACGGCTGTGAAACATATCCTGCACTTCTTCGATGTCCAAGACCGCCACGTCCTCGGGCAAATAAGCATTTAAATACACCATGATTTCATCCGGATTCTTATCCGTTTCGCATTTAAAGTTCGCCACTTGCCCCAGTGCATGCACGCCGGCATCGGTTCTGCCGGATGCGAAAATTTCAATTTGTTTACCACACATTTTCGAAAGAACATTTTCGAATTTTTCCTGTAGCGTGTTTTTCGTGTTCCCCTGCCGCTGCCAGCCGTTGTATTTTGTTCCGTCGTAGCTGATGGTGATTTTATAGTTTTTCATTTTTATGCTTGTCCTTTTTTCTCTATGATTTGCATGGCTCGTTTTTCCAAAGCTTCTTTTTCATTGGCAACCTTTTCATCGATGACTTCATTTAAAAGCTTTTCAAGAAGCGCGCCGACCGAAGGACCCGAAAGTCCCATTGCCATCAACTGCCTACCTCCGATGTTAAGATCTGAAACGCGATAGGCTAATTGGGCGCTCTTTGCCTTTTCCCATCCGGCTTCAAATGCATCTACAGTCCGAAGCTTTTCTTCTCTCTTATATGCACTTTGCGCCATGATATCCGCACGGCAAACCTGAAACATACCTTCCATATTTTCCGCCCCGATTTTTCCGGCACGGCGGCGCAAAACAGACATGGAATATTCTCTGAAAATATCATGGTATAAAATCCATGTGACAATGCGGTTTTTCGTGTGGTGGTCAAAACGAAGCTCTTTTAAGATTTCCTCTGCCATTTGTGCGCTTTTTCTGTCGTGTCCGTAAAAATGGTCGATGCCTTTTTCGTCTGTTCTTTTCACTTTCGGCTTTGCAATATCATGAAGAAGCATAGCCATGCGAACATCCGCTACTTTCGGGGCATAGCCGACAGAGTGCACCATATGCTCGTATACACTGTACTGATGATGCGGATTATTCTGTGTGCAATCCACACAGTCCGAAAGCTCCGGAATAATCCGGCAGAACACTTCGGCGAAAGACAACAGGATATCCACTGCCCCATCCGTTACCAACAGCTTCAATAGTTCTTCCCGAATCCGCTCTTTGGCAACAAAAGACAAATCCTTTTTTAAAGAAAAAATAGCTTTTTTCGTTTCTTCCTCGATGGTTCCTCCCAGCCGTGCCGCAAAGCGCAGTGCTCTGAGAATACGAAGCGCATCTTCCGTAAATCGGCGCATGGGATCACCTACGGCACGGATGATTTTATTTTCAAGATCTGTTTGTCCTCCGAAGGGATCAAAAAGCCCTGTTTTCGGGCTGTATGCCATGGCATTGATGGTTAAATCCCGTCGTGCTAAGTCTTCCTCTAAAGACCGTGTGAAGAACACACTGTCCGGCCTTCTGTGATCGGTATATGTGCCGTCCACACGATAAGTTGTGACTTCAACAGCGCCGTATTCTGTTAAGACCGTTAGCGTCCCATGCTTTAGCCCCGTCGGTATACAGCGAAAGCCTTCAAAAACCTTTTGCATCTCCTCGGGAAATGCATTGGTGCATACGTCTGAATCGTCGCTTGACTTTCCGTAAATGGCATCACGAACAGCACCACCGACAAGATAGGCTTCAAATCCGACTTGCTCCAATGCGTCAATCACAATTTGAGCTTCCGGTGCGATTTGCATTTTAAAAGGCATGATACCAGCCCTCCCTTTGGAGCTTCTGCTCCCAGTCACGAATTTCTTTTTCCCGTTCTTTATAGTCCGGCAAAATACTTTCCAGCCGCTGATAAAATGCCGCCGAATGATTGTGCTCCCATAAGTGAGAGAGCTCATGCACCACCACATAGTCTATCAGGTGTGGCGGCAACAGCATCAAGCGCCAAGGATAGCAAATGTGATTTTTTGTACTTGCCGAGCCCCACCGTCTTGCGGCAGAAGTAATTTTAATGTTGGTCGGCGATTTTCCGACACGCTGTGCCCATTCTTTTGTTTTTTCCGTCAGATACCGCTTGGCTTCTTCTTTTAAAAATATCTCAATAAAATGATTTTCCGCCCCCTGCGGCACAATAAACGCATGATCTTGCATTGCCACACGTCGTCCCGGCATTGGCATGATTGTGTAGCTTTCCCCGAGAAAATAAAGCACCTCCGGCGGCTTTCCCTTCATGACTTCCGGCTTATCTACACTTTGTGCTTTTTTTATTGCATCCTCAATTTTCCCCCTGTTTTTTTCAATCAGGTCTTTAATCCGATTATCCGAAAATCCGATGGGACAACGCACAACCAACGCACCATCGACTGTCACATGGATTGATACGGTTTTTCTTCTCGATTCTATTTTTTTGTATTCCATGAATTCTCCTTATTTAATGCTTCACAACACATATCACATGCCTTTTTTCTTTGCACATTGCAATCTTTCATAAAAAATAATCTCAGCGAGTAAATATTCTGTAAGCACAATCTGCGTATATACGCCACAACAAGTAAATTTATTTTTATCTGCAACATATGTCACCGATAAAAAGTTTATCTAAAAACAGATAAACAGAGCTGTAACAGCTCGGCTTAAAACCGACCATCACAGCTCCGTCTTTCATTTCGTTTTAGTTTTGGTTATACAGGTCATCCTGGGAAATACCGGTATCTACACCACGCTGTTGCATGATTTCGTAGATATTGTATTCCAGACGATCCAGTGCCGGATTAAGAATTGTCCAATCTTCGACCACTGCATTTCCATCTCTTCTGTTGTATTCATGAGAGAAGCATGCTTCGATGAATTCGTAGTATGCCCAGTGTGCCTCAGACAAATCCCACCAGATATTCAGCTTGCCGACAGCCTTGATGCCTTCTGCGTCCACATTGCGCTTCAAAGCACGGTTGACGATAGCAACGGCTTCACAGCGGCGGATATTGGTGTCGGGACGGAACGAACCGTCTTCATAGCCCTGTACCCAGCCATTCTGTGCGGTAGAGTTGATATAGCGCTCTGCCCAGTGACCGTTGTCGTCACCGAACATATCTTCGGAAGTGCCGGCGAACATTTCAAAGCGAGAAACAATCGTTGCAAATTCTGCTCTGGTGATGGGATTGGAAGGACCGAAGGAACCATCCGGATAACCCTGAACGATACCCAGTGCCGCCATGGTGCCAACCTGATATACAGACCAGCGATCCTTTTCCATATCGGTGAACATGGATACATCGTCGGTGGTATACTGTACCTTCAGATCATCACGAAGCAGACGATAGAAGATAACGGAAACTTCTTCTCTGGTGATGTTGATATCCGGACGAACGTCGCCTTCGGGATAACCGATAATGTAGTTACCGTGTGCTT
>JAFPCL010000180.1 GCA_017390225.1 Clostridia bacterium | reverse complement strand
GATTTCCCGCACGGTTTTAGGGCCATCCAATCCGGTAGATATCGGAATAGAGGAAACAATTTCGGTGTTAAAAGAAGGCGTTTTTGCCGTACTCCCTCAAAAATTACAGCAGGAAACCTCCGTGTTTGCCGGCATCGCCGGTATTCTCGGCGGCAGTTATAAAGAAATGGTCACGGCATTTTTAAAGAGCTTTGATTTTTTGAAGGTGCGTGTCGGCAGTGACGTGGAAAATGCCGTGGCGGCGTGTTTGGGACGAGCCGACGGCGTGGCGGTCATTATGGGCACGGGCACCATTGCCTTTGCGCAAAAAGACGGCGTGCATCACCGCTTTGGCGGCTTCGGTTATCTGTTCGACGAAGGCGGCAGTGGCTATGCCATCGGACGGGACGGGATTCTTTCGGCACTGAAATCGGAGGAAGGCTCGGGAGCTTCCACGACTTTGGAACAAAGCCTAAAAGAAACCTATGCCGTAGATATTCTCTGGGATGCGATTCCGCCAATCTACAAAGGCGGAAAAAGAGAAATTGCGTCCTTTGCACCTACTGTGTTTGCGGCGGCAAAGAAAAATGACGCCGTGGCGCTTTCTATTCTTCAAAAGAATATGCAAGCAGTGGCGGAAAATATCAATCATGCCGTAGAAATTTTTCCGAAGCAAGCCGTGCCTGTGGGACTGGTGGGCGGCATCACGGGGCAAAAAGATGTGATTCTACCCATGATTGAAAAACAGGTAAGCCCCAAAGCCGAGGTGTTTGTATGTGAGAAAACCCAGGGGCAGGGGCACTTTATTTAGCAGGAATGGAGGATGAAATATGCTGAAAACAGAAATGAGAAACGAAAACACCATGCACATCGACCAAATGTCGACCATAGAGATGATGCAGGTGATGCAAAATGAAAATATGAATGCCGCACGGGCGGTAGGGGAAGAATTGGAAGCCATCGGCAAAGCCGTGGATGCCATTGCCGCGCGGATGAAAGACGGCGGCAGGCTCTTTTATGTCGGTTGCGGTACTTCGGGCAGATTGGGTGTTTTGGATGCTTCCGAATGTCCGCCGACTTACGGCGTGCCCTATGATTTGGTGCAGGGCATCATTGCCGGCGGCTACGATGCCTTGGTGAAAGCCGGCGAAGGCGCAGAAGACTCCTTCGACAGCGGCTATCTCGACCTGAAAGCGCAAAGCCTCACGGCAAAGGATTCTGTGGTGGGTATTTCCGTTGCCGGGGGTGCCGCTTATGTGCTGGGGGCTTTTTCTCATGCTAAAGAAGTCGGCGCACTGACAATCGGGCTTTCCTGTAACCGCGGCAGTCTTGTGGATACGGAAGGGGATATTTCCATCTGCCCCGACACCGGTGCCGAAGTCATCACAGGCTCTACCCGCATGAAGGCAGGAAGCGCCCATAAAATGATTCTTAATATGATTTCCACCGGTGTGATGATCCGTTTGGGGCATGTGTATGAAAATCTCATGATCAATCTGCGCCCCACCAATATCAAGCTGAAAAACCGCATGATTGGGATTGTTTCGGATATCACGGGGCTGGATCGAAAAGCCTCGGAACAGCTTCTGGAAGAAAACGATTATGTCATCCGAAAGGCGGTTCGAAAATGAAGCCCACGTCTTGCATCCGAAGCCTTGGCGACAAAGAGGTTCTTTATGTGAACGAAAGCCCCACGGAAGGGCTTGCCTATATGACCTACTACACCGATAAAAACCGCTATGCCGATTTTTCAAAGATTGGCTATCGGCTGTTTTCCACGCCGGTGTTTTTTGCTTCGCAAACTCTCAATGAAAATTCACAGATGCCCATTTTTTCTCCGGGCATTTTCGATAACGAAGAAGGGGATTTTTCGCACTTTGATGAAGATATCGGGAGGATTTTGGATGCCTGCCCCGAAGCCATGATTTTTCCCCGACTCAATCTTTGCCTTTCCAAGGCATGGGAGGACAAAAACCCCGACGAGCTGTGCGACACGGGGACAGACAGCTTCCCGGAAAAACGCCGTCCCTGCTTTTCTTCGGATGCATGGGCAACGGAAATCAAGCGGCTGATTCGTGTTTTTATTTCCCATGTGGAAGCAATGTCCTATAGTGACCGCATCGTGGGCTATCAGATTGCCGGCGGCAACACCGACGAATGGTTTTCTTATGATATGAAAGGCTCTGTGGGAAAGCGTGCTAAGGAAAAATTCCCGACCTATCGGGAAGACGTGCGGGGCTTTTATCGGTTCTTGTCGGAAATGACCGCAAGCCGCATTTTGGAGTTTGCCCGTGAGGTCAAAGCCCTCACGGGGCATCGTGTGGTCGTGGGTGCTTTCTATGGCTACAGCTTTGAATGTACAGGCCGCGAAAGTGTGCATCATGACCTGATGCGGCTTTTAAACAGCGACGCCATCGACTTTATCTGCTCGCCCGTGTCCTATATGGATATCCGCCCCGTGGGGCAGGATCATCCCTATATGTTGCCTATAGATTCTTTAAAACTGCACCATAAGCTTTATTTTTCGGAAAACGACACAAGAACCCATCTGTCTATGCCGCCTAATGATTTGCCCCACTACAACAGCCCGGTATGGACGGGCCCCGAAAAAGAAAAAACCATCGAGATTATCAAAATGCATTTTGCCCGTGCCTTTGTGTTCGGGCATGCCGCCTGGTGGTTTGATATGTGGGGCGGCTGGTATGCCGATGCCGATTATATGCAGTGGATGAAAAAGCTCAAAGCCTTGATGGAAAAGTATAAAGAAGTGCCCGTGGAGGATAATACTTCTTTGGCGGTTTATGTGGATGAAAAAGCCTATGCCGGCGGCGCACCGTCCGGTTTTTGCTACAATTTCCGACGCACCTTCGGCACGTTGGGGCTTCCTTATGCCAAATATCTGGCAGAAGATTTTGACGCAACCTGTCATAAATACAAAGCCTTTGTTTTATTAGAGCCGGAAGAAACGCAAACGAGCCGAGGCATCAAGGCATTTTGTCAAGAAAAGCAGTTGCCCCTTTGGGTGATCAAAGATGAAAATACAAAAACGGAAGATATAAAGACCTTTGCCCGAAATGCCGGTTGTCATATCT
>JAFPCL010000179.1 GCA_017390225.1 Clostridia bacterium | reverse complement strand
TCATAATCAATATTTAAAATATTTTGAGCAGTTTTTTCTTCTAATTTCAAAAGAAAATTATGGTTTCCCAAAAGATTATTATCTCCACCGAACTTTATTTCATCAACAAACATATATTTTCTCCATTCGCTTTTCTACAAAATTCAACACTTCTTATATAAAAATTGTATAATCCGGTTGCCAAGGATCAAAGGCTTCTCCTTGAGGAGAGGCTCCGCCGTAGGCGGTGGTGAGGTGTAGACGCTTAAGCCATCGTTATTCTTTTCCACCTCATCCGTCAGCTATCGCTGACACCTTCCCCTCAAGGGGAAGGCTCTTTTTGTTCCTAACTTTTTCTTACAGTCTTACTATCTTTATATCAAGTAAAGGATAAAAAATCCGTCATTCCACAGCACATCCCATGCACTGCGTAAATTTATCTCACAATATCCCCCACACCACTGAGCACATATTTGGGGCAATAGGGGAATTTTTCAATATCTTCTTTTGCCGTAACACCGGAGAGCACCAAAATGGTGTCTACGTTGGATTCTATGCCGGCAATGATGTCGGTGTCCATGCGGTCGCCGATAAAGGCGATTTCCGAAGAACGACAGCCCAGCTTCATGATACCGTGACGAAGCATCACGGGATTGGGCTTGCCAACAAAATAGGCTTTTCTGCCGGTGGAAATTTCAATCGGCGCCACAAGCGACCCCGTGGAAGGAATGATACCGTGGGTAGACGGCCCCGTGATGTCGGGGTTGGTGCCGATGAGCTTTGCGCCCTTGAGCACAAGACTGATGGCTTTTTCCAGTTTTTCATAGTTGTAGGTGCGGGTTTCCGCAACAACCACATAGTCGGGATTCACATCGTTCATGTAGATATCATGATCGTATAAAGCCTTTGTCAGTGCGGCATCACCGATGACATAGGCGGTGCATCCGGGCTTTTGACTGCTTAAAAAAGAAGCCGTCGCCATGGCGCTGGTGTAGAAATGGTCGGCAGAAACCGAAAGCCCCATGCGCTCCAGGCGCATGCTCAGCTCTTGCGGTGTGCGCTCCGGGCTGTTGGTTAAAAAAACAAACTTTTTATCGTTTTCCTGCATCCAGCTGACAAATTCCTGTACGCCGTCTAAAATACGTTCCCCATGATAGATGACACCATCCATATCGCAGATAAAGCCTTTTTTCTCTAAAATCCGTTGCATAAAAAGCACTCCTTTGTGTCGGTTTCACGAAACATCGTCTTCTGTTTCTTTCTTACAGTATATCACGTGCATTTGATTTTTACAAGAAATTTATGTAAAAAAACAAAAGAAAGTTACATTTTTCCGTAATTAAGTTGTTGCAATTTCAAAAAATATTTTTTATAATAATGCATAGCAGATGCACATTCATCTTGAAATACAACAATTTTTAGCAGATATACAAGAATATTTTTACCAAAAATCATTTGTTTTTTTATGGAAAATCTATTGCTTTTTCCCAAAAAACATGATATAATAAAGCTATGGGTATAACCTGCGACAAAATTAAGGAGTGAATTTTTACTATGGCAAACAATCAGGAAATTATGGATGCCTTCAAAAACAATCAAGAAGGCCCGAAAGAAATCGACACCACCCGTAAATTAAAGGTCGGTCTGATCGGTACGGGTTGGATTTGCGATGCCCACATCAACAGCTACATGAAGATGCCCGACGTTGAAATCGTTGCCGGTGCAGATCTTGTCCCCGGCAAAGCCGATGAATTTTTCAAGAGATGGGGTCTCGAGGGCGTTCGCACCTATCCCAGCCACAAAGAAATGCTCGACAACGAAGAGCTCGATGCTGTCAGCGTTTGTACTTATAATAAAACCCATGCCGAATGTACAATATATGCTTTGGAAAAAGGCGTAAACGTGCTTCTGGAAAAGCCCATGTGCGTCACCCTGGAAGAAGCTATTGCTATCCGCGAAGCTGAAAAGAAGAGCGGCAAGGTTCTGTCCATCGGCTTCCAGCCTCGTTTTGATCCCAATATGAAGAAAGTGAAAGAAGTTGTGGATTCCGGCGTTCTGGGTAAGATTTACTATATCCAGACCGGTGGCGGTCGTCGCCGCGGTATTCCCACGCCCTTCGGCACAAGCTTCATCGCCGCAGACACCGGTGCAATCGGCGCTATGGGTGATATCGGTTGCTACTCCCTCGACATGGTATTGAATGCCATCGGCTATCCCAAGCCCCTCACCGTTACCGGTTATATCTCCGATTTCTTCGGTAAAGACCCCGCAACCTATCCCGGTCATCCCGAATATGCCGATGTATTCGCTGTTGACGACTTCGCCGCAGGCTTCATCCGTCTGGAAGGCGGCATCATTTTAGACTTCCGTATTGCATGGGCAATGAATCTCGACACCCCCGGAGACACCATCATCATGGGTACCAAGGGCTCTCTGCGTATCCCCTCCACCGAATGTTGGAACGGCTCCATTGGTGGCCCCTTGAAGATTTACTCCGAAGTTGCAGGCTCTCAGGTTGAAACCGTGATTCCGCCGATTGCAAGCAATGTAGACTGCTTCTATGAAAAGGTTCGCTCCTTCTTGGATGCTATTAAGAACAACGCCCCCGCACCCGTTCCCTCTTCTCAGATTATCTACAATCAGGCGATTATCGACGGTATCGTCAAGTCCTCCCAGGCAGGCAAAGAAATCGTCCTTGATATCCCCGAAATTTAATCCATCCTATAAATTTCAATGTATGGGAGGGCCTCCATGCCCTCCCGTTACGTTATATGCCATTTTTATATATGATTTGTTAAGGAGTGTTATCTATGTCTAAATTCAACATTGGCGTTCAATTGTATTCCGTTCGTGATGAATTCAACGCCGACCCCCGTGCTTGCCTGCACGATTTAAAAGAAATGGGCTTCGACACCGTAGAATTTGCAGGCTATGCCAATAAAACCGCCGAAGAACTGCGCGGCTATCTGGATGAATTCGGTTTAAAATGCGTTTCCGTTCACCAGAATTATCCCTGGATTTTAGAAAGCGGCCAAAAAGCCGTAGACTATATCAAAGCCTTGGGTGCCAAATACGTTGCCCTTCCCTGGACGGGCCCCGAAATGCAAAAAGGTACCGAAAACTTTGATGGCTTGGTCAAGGACATCGTCACAACCGGCGAGCTTTTGAAAGCAAATGATATGTACCTTCTGTACCACAACCACGATTTTGAATTTAAAACCTTTGAAGGTAAGTACGTTCTTGATTGGCTCTATGAAACCGTGCCTGCCGACCTTTTAGGCACGCAGATCGACACCTGCTGGGTGCACTACGCCGGCGTTGATCCTTGCGCTTATATTCTAAAATATCAAGGCCGCGCCCCTATTGTGCACCTTAAAGACTTTGATTGCAAGAATCTTGCCGCAGGCCCTGTCTACAATTTGATTGACGACGAAGGCAACCCCATGGATGTTTCCAATGGCGATAAAGGCTTTGAATACCGTCCCTTAGGCATGGGCAGACAAAACGTCCCCGCCCTCATCGAAGCCGCCGAAAAAGCCGGCACCCACACGCTCATCGTGGAGCAAGACGAGTCCCCCGACCGTCCCCGTATGGAATCCGTGCGCCTGAGCCGCGAATATTTAAAATCCATCGGTTTCTGATTTTTTATCTATCAGCGGAACATCTGCATTTTGCGGATGTTCCGTTTTTTTTGGGAAAATATGTACAAATTGTAACCTGTTCATTACTTTACCGTTACACTTTTCAAAATCCATTGACGAAAAAAAACAGATTTGGTATACTATGATTGTAGCCAAAAAAGATTTTTTCAAGAATCGTAAAAAGAAAGGAGATTTCTCATGAAAAAACTTTTAGCTTTTGTTTTATCCCTCACCCTGCTTTTGTCCACTGCCGTAAATGTCAGCTTCGCCGCTGATTTTGTGGACGTGGATGCAGACGATTCCTATGCCGAAGCCGTCAACATGTTGGTGGATCTCAACATTTTAGACGGTTACAAGGAATCCGACGGCTTGTATTTCAAGCCCAACGGCACCATCACCCGTGCCGAAGTTGCCAAGATTATCGCTTGCCTTTTGGGTGCCCGTGATATGATTGGCGGCACAACCCATTTGAATTTATACACAGATGTTCCCGCCTCGCATTGGTCTTCCGGCTACGTCAACTATTTGTCCGGCTACAACAATATCATTGCAGGCTACGGCAACGGTATGTTCGGCCCCTCCGATCCCGTGACCTATGAGCAGGCTGTGAAAATGCTTGTTTGCACCCTGGGCTATTATCCCATGGCAATCCAGCGCGGTGGCTACCCCACAGGCTTTTTGGCTGTTGCCTCCGAGCTTGGCTTGACCAAAGGTGCTACCGGGCAAGCCGGCGAAGCCGCTAAGCGCTCCGTTGTTGCCCGCATGGCATACAATGCCCTCACAGCACCCATGATGAAGCAAACCGGCTGGAATCCCGACAGCCCCGAGTACACCGTAACAGGCACCGGTGGCTATGAAAAAGAAACACTGCTTTTAAACTATCTGGATGTTACCAAAATCAATGCCTATGTCACCGAAACTTATTTGCAGAACACGAATGTCGATAAAGAAGACCTGTATATTCTGCTCCGCAATAAAGACGGCTCTGTGATTGAAAAAGACGGTGAAGATGTTCTTCCGGATGGCGGAAAAATTTCTGTTGGTTCTACCAACGCCGCAGACTACTTGGGCTACGCCGTCACGGCATACATATTCCACGACGAAGAAGATGAAACCACCCGTTTGGTTGCCATCTCCCCCCGTGGCACACAAAATAAAAACATCTCCCTTTCCCTTTCCAATATTGAAAATGACAGTGTAACCTTCAACAAAAAAGGGTTCTACACCTTAAAAGACGACGATGATGCCACCTACCGCATAGATGAAAATGCAAAAATTTTCGTGAACAGTGAAGAAAGCAATGCCTCCTTTGAGGATTTGATTGCTCGCTACGGCGGCACATACGGCAACCTTTCGCTTCTTGAAAACGAAAGTGCGGATAAGAATGCCGACTATGTTTTCTTTGAAGTCATTTCCCGTGATTATGTGGTTTCCGAAGTCAACACCCGCACGGGCAAAGTCACCTTCAAAAACGGTGGCAGTCGCTATCTTGATCCCGAAAGCGACAATGCATGGATTACCCTCACAAAAGACGAAAATTCTGTTTCTTTGAAAGAGCTGAAAGCCGGTGATGTGCTCACCATCGTTGAAAACGACAGCAAAACCGTCGTGAAAGCCTATGTTTGCACCGACACCATTCGTGGCAAACTTTCGGGAAAGACCGGCAATAAATACATCGTTGGCGGCACAAGATACGAATACACATCAGACAATTCTCTGAAAAACATCTCTGTCGGCGATACAGGCGTATTCTATCTCAACACGTTCGGCTATCTTGTCTATTTCGACAGAACTTCCGCCGCTTCTTCCATGGACGGCTATGCCTACCTGTTTGCCACCGCCGCACAAGAAGACAAATTCGGCAAGGATCTTTCCATCAGCTTCCGCCTCTTTGACAGTGACGGCTACTGGGTGGAATATGATTTGGCAGAAAAAGTTTCCGTGTATCGCAAGAATGAAACCCACCGTAGCTCCGACCGCGAAGATTTCATGAAAAACATCGGCGCTTGGTCGAATGGCTATATCACCGCTTCTTTGGCAGACCTCAAAATTTCCGGCTCCGGTCTTTTGCAATACGGACTCAACAGCTCCGGTCAAATCAATGAGCTGTACATTCCCTCTTACGGTGCATTAACAGAAAGCTATTTGTCCGGCAATTATTTCTCCGAGCAGTTGTTTGATAAAGATGACTATACCCTGGGTAAAATGGATGTGACCGACAAAACGCTGATTATCACCGTCAAAGGTGGAAACCTTGATAATGAAGAAAGCTTTTCTCTCGCCTCTTATAAATCCGTATTCAGCGACGGCAAAAAGTATCGTGGTTACGGTTTTGTCTCTGAAGATGGCGACGACGGTGCATACGATGCCATCCTTCTGTATACCCAAAGCAGTTTTGTTGAAAACAGCACACGCTTTATCGTTGTCAGCGAAACAGGCTATTCTCTCGACAAAAACGACGATGGCCGCGAAGCCGTCTACGGCTACACCGGCGGTCGAAACAATGAACGTGAGTTCTTCATGGCAGACGATTATTCTATTGATCGTGAGATTGTCACCGCCGGCGGAATCACACATAAAAAAGATATTTCCTATGACGATATAAAAACAGGCGACGTTATTGCCGCAACCTTTAATTCCGATGGTGAAATTGCCCACTTGCGCCTTCTGTCCGACGTGTCCGATATTCTCGCCTCCGACGGCAAGGGCTACTATTTCAGCGGCAAAGACGCAAACAAAGACGACATTGAAATCATGTACGGCTATGTTGCGGAAGAACGCATCAAATCCGACAGCAGTATCTTTATTTTAAGTGAAACCGTCGTGGAAGACGATGAAGATATCCAAGAGCTTGCCCGCCTGCGCGACCATCGCTTAAAGGGCAGTGTTTACTATGTAGACCTGACAGGTCGCTCTGTTGCCTTTGACGTACAGGATAACTTTGAAGACGTAAATGCCCACAATGCCTATGTTAAAAACGGCGAAACCGTCCATAATAACTACGGATATTTCATCTATGCAAAAACCGTGGAAAATGACATTGTCGATGCTGTCGTGTATATCATGGACTGCGCCGATATGTTAACACTTGCCGACTACTCTGCCGTCAAAGACGCCTTGGCTTCCGTCCCCAAAGATCTCAGCCTGTACACCGATGAAAGCAGACAGGACGTAGAGCTTGCCATCAGTGCCGTTGTCTATGGTCAGAATCAATCTGCCCAGAAGACCGTGGATGGCTATGCCAAAGCTATCCGTGATGCGGTTTTAGCTCTTGTCCTTAAAAAAGCAGACTACAGCCGTGTCGAAGAAGCCATTGCCGGCATCCCCCACGATTTATCCGGCTTCACGGAAAGCTCGGCAAAAGCTGTCACAGATGCTAAAAATGCGGTCATCTATGACCTTGATATTACAAAGCAAGCACAGGTCGATGCCTTTGCAAAAGCCATCGTCGATGCCGTTGCCGCCTTGGTGTCCAATGGTGCTGACTACACGGCTGTAAACGCCGCCATTGCCCGTATTCCCCAAGATTTAACGATCTACACGGAAAGCTCGGCAAAAGCCGTCACAGACGCCAAAAATGCCGTTGTTTTCGGTCTGCCCACAGAGGAGCAGACGACGGTTGACGGATATGCCACTGCCATTTCCGATGCACTTGCGGGGCTCGTCTATAAGCCGGCAGATTACAGCCTTGTTGAAAATGCAATTGCCGCTATTCCTTCTGATTTAAGCGGCTACACAAGCGAAAGCGCACAGGCCGTCACCGATGCCAAAAATGCTGTTGTCTATGAATTGCCCATTATCGAACAAGAAAGAGTCAATGGCTTTGCAGATGCTATTTTCATGGCGATTGACCGTTTGGAAGTTCCCTTTGCTCCTGCATCCTATACGGCTGTGCAAGCCGCCATCGATGCCGTTCCCGAAGATTTATCCGGCTACACGGAAGAATCTGTCCGCGCTCTGCAAGCCGCCATTGATGCCGTCGTCTATGACCTCAGTGCCGACAAGCAAGATCGTGTGGATGCATACGCACGTGACATTTTATCCGCCATTGAAGACTTAGAGCCCGCCGTCTATGCCGATTACACTCGGCTGGATGCAATTGTTGCAACCATCCCCTCGGATTTGACAGATTACACAAGCGAAAGCACCGCGGCACTGACAGAAGCACTGGATGCCGTCGTTTACAATCTGACTGCCGACAAACAGTCCCTTGTCGATGCGTTCTGCATTTCTTTGGAAGAGGCTATTTCCAATCTCACGCTGAAAAAAGCAGATTACACCCAAGTGGAAAAAGCTCTGGCGCTCATCCCCGACGACCTTTCCATCTACACGGAAGAAAGCGTTTTGGCTGTCACCAATGCCAAAAATGCCGTTGTTCCCGACATGACCATCGATCATCAGGAAGAGGTTGATGCCTTTGCCAAAGCCATCCGCGATGCCGTTTCGAATCTTGCAACCAAAGACCCTGCCGATTACACGGCGGTTACCGCGGCGCTTGCTTCCATTCCCGAAGATTTATCGGTCTACACCGACAAAACCGCCGCAGCCGTCACCGCAGCCAAAAAAGCCGTAGTATACAATCTGCCCGCCGATCGTCAGGCAGAAGTCGATGCCTTTGCGCTGGCAATCAAAAATGCGGTCGCCGCTTTGGTGTTTAAAGATGCAGATTACACTGCCGTTACCTTTGCTCTCGGCAGAATCCCTGCCTACCTTGACGTTTACACCAAAGAATCCGTAGCGGCATTAAATACTGCCAAATCTGCCGTTGTCCAAGGCAAGAAAATGAACGAACAGTCGATTGTAGACGGCTATGCTACCGCTATTCACAACGCCATTGCAGGTCTTAAAGTTTTAGAAGGCTATGAGGATATAGAAAAAGCCTTGAAAACCATTCCTTCTGATCTTTCGGTCTACACCGATGCTTCCGTCAAAGCCTTAAAAGCGACCCTTGCCTTAATTGACTACACGAAAGCACCGGATGCCGAGGAGCTTATCACCTATAAAGATGCTATCACCTCTGCCGTGAAAGCGCTGGTTGCCAAGCCCTCCAAAGCTTCCGCCCTTCGCACCACAGTCATTGCCCCCCGTTCGCTGTATACCAATAAACCTAATACGGTTGATTTCGGTATGCGTTGGTAAATCTCAAATTTGTAACTGTACTTTTCCATAAAAACCGACCACCCATTGTTAGATTTTCGGTCTGACAATGGGCGGTCCCCCCCTATTCCTTATCATTTTCAATCATAAAAAATGATATGTGCCATCTACAAGAGCCGATGCACTGATAAAATGCATCGGCTCTTATTGTTATTTATTTTTAATATCCTTTTCCGACGGTAAATCATACAGGGAAGCATAATTTTCCGCTTCTTCATCGCTTTGGGGCGGCACGGGGATCATCCCCGTGGCTTCCTGCATGGATGCCACGTTTTCCATTTCATCGGCTAAAAACATCGCTCTTTGCGGGCATTTTTCTTTCTTTTGTTCTTTCATTTGAATCATCCTTTGATTGTTTGTACGACCGTATCAGAATATACAGCCGTTGTTTTCAAAGACAGTATGCCCCAAAAAGAAAAAATCATTCCTTTTGAACATAAAAAAGCATCCGATGCAAGGAAATAAATCCTTCCCATCGGATGCTTTTTAAATGTTTAAATCTTACGCTTTAAATGCAGATCTCTTTGCACGACCTTTTGCCTTTTGTGCATTCTTCCACCATACCCAAATCGGAGCACAGATGAAGATAGAGGAGATAACACCACTGAGTAAACCTACGATAATGGGCAGTGCAAATTCACGAATGGAGGACACACCCAGAATATACACCATACCGATGGTAAGCAGTGTGGTGATGGTGCTGTTGATGGTACGCATCAAAGTTTGAGAAATCGAAGTGTTGGCAATTTCTTCATAGGTTACAGCACGCATCTTGCGATTGTTTTCACGAATTCTGTCGAAGATAATAATCGTGTTGTTGATAGAGTAACCAATAATCGTCAAAAGAGCGGCGATGAAAGAATTGTTGACCGGTCTTCTGAAGATGATATAGAAGGACAACATGATGAAAATGTTGATGAAAAGACCAACGATTGCGGCAACCGCAGAGGAGAACTCAAAGCGGAAGGTGATATACAGAAGCATCAAAATCATAGCAATCAGAACAGCCATCAGAGAGTTGGTGAGAATCTGTGTACTCATTGCCTTACCGATGGTGTCAACAGAAATAGCTTCCGTAGCTTCCAAGCCATAAGCTTCTTTCACAATAGCGAAGATTTCGGAATCGGAAGAAGTCTTGTCTTCTGTGGCTTCTTCTGCCGTTTCTGCGCTTTCAGCGGAAGCTTCGGTTTCTTCCTGACCACCAACAAACATGCTGATGTCTTCTACCTTTGCTTTGACAACGATATTTTCACCGTTGTCGCCGGAGGATTGAACCGACAAGCTGTCAATACCGGTTTTTTCAATCAGAAGATTACGAACATCGTCGGTATTGTATTCCACGCCTTCCATGTCGATGGTAACAGCAGTACCACCGGAGAAGTCAACGTCCAGGTTAAAGCCTTCGGCAAAGGAGCCACCGGCAACCATGTTGTAAATCCAGAAGCCGACACCGATCAAAATGACTGCAATGAAAACAGACAGAACCACACGACCGGCTTTTACGAAATTAAATTTTTTCATTGCGCATCCCTCCTTACACGAACACCGAAAACTGCAGGATTCTTAATACCGAAGCCCTTGACGAGGCAGGTAAGCAAGAATCTTGTCAGGAAAATAGCCGTTACCATACTGATGACAACACCGAAGAACAGTGTCACGGCAAAGCCCTTGATAGAACCGGTGCCGAGATAATAAAGAACAGCGGCAGAGATAACCGTGGTGATATTGGAGTCCAAAACAGCAACCAGTGCCTTTTTAAATGCCAAATCCAATGCCGTGCCGATGGTCTTACCGGTGCGAAGCTCTTCCTTCAGACGTTCGAAGATAACGCAGTCTGCGTCAACAGCCATACCGATAGAGAGGATGATACCTGCAATACCGGGCAATGTAAGGGTGATGCCCGTCTTAACCATAATAGCGGCAAAGATGGCAATGTAGGCAACCAAGCTGATGATGGCAACCAGACCGGGCAACAGATACATGATCAGCATGAAAACAGCAACCAGTGCCAAACCGATACCGCCGGCAACAAGGCTTCTGGTGAAAGCTTCATCACCCAAGGTGGGGCCAACGCTCTGCTTGGAGGTGTTTTCCAGAGCAAAGGGAAGCTGACCGGAGCTGATGAGGCTTGCCAGTTCTTTTGCAGAAGCTTCGTCGAAATTACCTTCAATGAAGCAGCTGTCATTGTCAATTGTTGTGGAAACAGCAGGTGCAGAAATCTTATCCTCATCCAGGTAAATACCGATGATATTCTGCTGCTGAGAAGCATCCAGCTTGCTGATACGTGCTGTTTCTTCTGCAAAGATGTTGCGACCGGCAGAGGTGAATTCCAAGGTGACAACCCACTGCACGGAACCATTGCCCTGCATATCACCGTAGGTAGCCGATGCACTCTTTACATATTCGCTGGTGCCTTCCATGATAATGTTGTTTTCATAATCACGGAATGTCAGCTGTGCAGTAGAACCAAGCAGCGAAACTGCTTCGTCGGGGTTAGAGATATTCGGGATTTCAATGTATACGGAATCCAGACCTTGCTTGATGACCGTGGCATCATAATATGCCATGCTGTCCAGACGGCGACGCATAATGTCGACCACCGTGTCCATTTCGCTGTCGGAAGGTGTGTAACCTTCTGCTGCGGCAAAGACCAGCGTAGAACCGCCGACCAGGTCAAGCCCCTTCGTGATACCGTGTTCTTCGTCCAATGCGCTGGGGAAACGGTAGTCACCGCTGGGGAGCGGCCAATCCTTGATTGTCACTTCAAATGCCGAAACATATGCGGCACAAGCGATAATGACAACCACCAGCACAAACGAAATAATTCGTCCAATATTGATTTTCATTTAGCTTCCTCCTTGGTAAAAAATAACTTAGAATATTATATCGCATAAATAATGGAAAGTCAACTGTTTTTTTCTTTTTTTTTACGGAAATAATCGTAAAAAAGATATGGAAGAGCGTTTTTTGCACTCTCCCATATCTTCAAAATTTTATTTTTTCTTTAAATTAATGCCGACAATGCCGCCCAAAAGCCCTGCGCCCGATGTTGTCAGCACGGTGCGCCATGAAAAATCGCCTGTGCCTTCCGTTACAAGAAGAAGTCCCAGAAGCCACAAAAGCACACCAAACAAACAGCCCCCCAAAAGCCCCCAGAAAAAGCCGCGGGAAGATGCGTTTTTCGCACAAAAACTCCCAACACAAAATGCAGACAGCACCACAATCAGCACCGCCGCCGTTTTTTCATGGGTTTCATCAAAGTCCGTAAATACGAACACGGCAGAAACGACGGTCAACAAAAAACACATCAAGACAAGCCCGATACACAGGCTGATTAAAAGTCCTTGGATGCCGTTTTTCTTTTTCTTCGGCTTGGTCGGTTGCACGGATGATTCCATACAGATAGCCCCCTTTTCTTTTTCATTCTATGTCGGGGCACAAAAAGATATGCCGATTATTTGCTTTCTTTGTCTTCGTGCTTGGTCAGAACAACCGCAACAGCGCTCTTGGTGAAGGTGATGGCCGTGCGATCGGGGCCGGTTTTAATGACAACTTCATCTTCTTTAATCTGGAACACCTTGCCCACGATGCCGCAGGTCATGCGCACTTCATCGCCGATTTTCATGGCATCGAGCATGGCATTCATTTTCTTGCGTTGCTTTTTGTCCATATAGCCGGGCAAAACAAAGCAGACAAGAATCAGAACAACCATCATAACCATAAAGCTCATGTTGCCGGTCTGTGCCGCCTGTTCGGATGAAATGGCAGTGCCTGCCGCTTCTGTTGCATAAGAAACAATTGTAAACATAGTGATTTCCTCCTTTTATTTGCAAAAATCAATCTTCCGTTTGATCTTTGTATGCTTTCATTTTCTCCAGTGCCCGATTTGCCAGCACACCGTATCTTTCTTTTTTATTTCGAATCCGTGTTTCAAGGCTCGGCAAAATGCCAAAATTGGCATTCATGGGCTGAAAATCCCCCACGCAGTCGCCGGTGATGTAGCGCATCAGTGCCCCCATCATCGTTTCCTGCGGCGGTAGCTCCAAGCTCCGCCCGTATAAATACCCTGCCATAATGCCGCAAGCGGCGGATTCCATATAGCCTTCCACACCGGTAATCTGCCCGGCGAACATAATATTTTCGTTCTGCTTCAAGGCAAGCCCCGGGGTGAGTAGCTTAGGAGAGTTAATATAGGTGTTGCGATGCATCACGCCGTAGCGCACAAACTCTGCGTTTTCGAGCCCCGGAATCATGGAGAACACCCGTTTCTGCTCGCCCCACTTGAGATTGGTCTGAAAGCCGACCAGATTATAAAGTGTGCCTTCCGTGTTGTCCCGCCGAAGCTGAACAACCGCATGGAATCGCTCCCCCGTTTCGGGATGATGAAGTCCCACCGGGCGCAACGGGCCGAAAGAAAGGGTTCTTTCCCCTCTTTTTGCCATAATTTCAATGGGCATGCACCCTTCAAACACCTGTGGCTTATCAATATCCTCATGCAGGCTCGCGGTTTCTGCAGAAATCAAAGCTTCATAAAATGCCGTATATTGCTCACGATTCATGGGGCAGTTAATGTAGTCCGCCTCCCCTTTTCCGTACCGTGCGGCACAAAAGGCAATGTCCATATTGATGGATTCTGCCGTAACAACCGGTGCCGCCGCATCGTAGAAAGAGAGGGATTTTTCACCTAAGATCGGCGCAAGCGCTTCTGTGAGTGCTTGCGATGTTAGTGGCCCGGTGGCAATAATCACAGGTTCATCGGGAAGCTTTTCGATTTCCTCGCGCACAATGGTAATATGCGGATTTTCTTCCAAAAGCTCTGTCATTTTTTTTGAAAACTTCTCCCGATCCACCGCCAGTGCGCCGCCGGCAGGAACTTTTGTTTCCTCTGCCGCCTTAAGAACAATGGAATCAAAAAGGCGCATTTCCGCTTTTAAAAGCCCGGAAGCCGTGGTGATATCGTCGGACTTGAAGGAATTGGAGCACACAACCTCGCACAAGCTGTCCATGCTGTGTGCCGGCGAATACCGATGCGGCTTCATTTCGTAAAGTGTCACGTCAATGCCGCGTTTTGCCAGTTGCCATGCGGCTTCACATCCGGCAAAGCCGCCTCCGATTACGATCATGCTTTCTCCTCCTATTCGCCCTTGCACTCCGGATTGGAGCACAATACGCGCTTGCCGCGGCGAATCATCACAGAGCCGCACTTGGGGCATTTTTTATCCGTGGGCGGATACCAGAGAACAAAATCGCATGTCGGTGCTTTTTCGCATCCGTAATATTTCTTGCCCTTTTTCGATGTTTTCTCCAAAATACGTGCATTGCACTTGGGGCAGGCAACGCCGGTGTCGACGGTGATTGCCATGGTGTTGCGACATTCGGGGAATCCGGGGCAAGCCAAGAATTTGCCGTACCGTCCGACTTTAATAACCATATTTCTGCCGCAGACTTCGCATACCACATCGGTTTCCTCGTCCTTGAGCTTGATTTTATCAATCTTTTCTTCTGCCGTAGAAAGCTCACTTGCAAAAGGCTCGTAGAATTCTCTGAGAATCTGCACCCGTGCACCGTCGCCGGTTTCGATTTCGTCGAGCCTCTCTTCCATGTTGGCGGTAAATTCTACGTCTACAATATCATTAAAGTGCTCCAACATCAAATCCGTTACAATCATGCCAAGCTCTGTGGGCAGAAGGGTTTTCTTTTCACGCTCGGCATACATACGGGCAAGTATCGTAGAAATTGTGGGCGCATAGGTGCTCGGACGCCCGATGCCCAGCTCTTCCATTTCTTTGATGAGCGAGGCTTCCGTATAGCGGGGCGGCGGCTCCGTGAAGTGCTGTTCATACACCAGCTCTTTGAGATTGAGCTTTTGTCCGACGGTCAGCTTGGGAAGCTCTTTGAGATCCTTCTCTTCTTCTGTGTCGGTGCCTTCCACATACACCTTGGTGTAGCCGGGGAAATGGAGCTTCGATGCATTGATTTTAAAGACATAGCTGTTGGCTGACACATCTGCCGTCATGGTATCATACACGGCACTTGCCATCTGGGATGCCATAAAACGAGACCAAATCAGCTTGTATAAACGATATTGATCATTAGAAAGTGCACTGCGAATGGCTTCCGGCTCCAATGTGGTGGTGGGGCGGATGGCTTCGTGGGCATCCTGTGCATTTTTGCCGGATTTATAAGAACGAGGGGTCTCCGGCAGATATTCCTGTCCGTATTTTTCGCCGATATAGGCACGGAACTGGGTTTTTGCATTTTCCGCCACATGCAGAGAGTCGGTACGCATATAGGTAATCAAACCAATCGCGCCCTTGCCGGGGATGTTCACACCTTCATAGAGTGTCTGCGCCGCCGTCATGGTACGCTTGGAGGTGAAATTCAGCTTACGCGATGCCTCCTGTTGCATGGTACTCGTTGTAAAGGGCGGTGCGGGATTCTTCTTTTTGGTGGCAAGCTTCACATCGGTGATGGTGTATTCTGCCCCTGCAAGCTCCGACAGAACTTTATCCACATCTGCCTTGGAATGTAGGCTTTGCTTCTTGCCGTTTTTGCCCAAAAAGCGAGCTTCAATGGATTTTTCCGGCTTGGTTTCATATAAAAGTGCCGACAAATTCCAATATTCTTCCGGCTCGAAATTGAGGATTTCTCTTTCTCTGTCTACCAATAGACGAGTGGTTACCGACTGCACACGGCCGGCAGATAAGCCCTTGCGCACTTTTTTCCAAAGCAGAGGGCTCAGCTTATACCCCAGAATACGGTCTAAAATACGCCGTGCTTGCTGAGAGTCTACCAACTGCAAATCAATGGCTCTGGGCGACTTGATTGCCGCCGTGACGGCAGATTTGGTAATTTCATTAAAAGACACACGGCATTTTTTATCGGGAGAAATCCCCAAAAGTGCCGCAATATGCCATGCAATCGCCTCACCTTCACGGTCAGGGTCAGTTGCGATAAAGACTTTATCTGCATTTTTTGCTTCGTTCTTGAGTTGCTTGACCAAATCCCCTTTGCCTTTGATGACAATATACTTAGGCGCAAAGTCGTTTTCAATATCGACACCCAAGGTGCTCTTGGGCAGGTCGCGCAAATGACCCATGGAAGCGATAACTTTATAACTGGAACCTAAATACTTTTCAATCGTCCCTGCCTTTGTGGGGGACTCAACGATCACAAGATTCATCATGGTTCCTCCTTTACTTTAATTTGTCAGACCGAATGTTTTTTCAGCATGGATTGTTTCATATTCCAAAGTTCCTGCGACAGATCCACATAATATTTGTGAGGGTTTTCAAAACGTGTCACTTCATCCCACAGGGTGTCCACCTGGGACAGACAGTATGCACGAATTTCCGAAAGCGGCGGCGACGTGTAGACGGATTTGCCGTTTTCAAAGATTTTCACGGCGATTTTCTTCGCCACAAAGTCCGTGACCGTCTTGCGCTTCCATGTCTGCTCGGGATCAAAAATCTCATAAGGCTTCGTGTCGTCAATCACTTCATCATGCAGTGTGATTACGTCGGCAATCGCCTTCCCCGTCGTTTTGGAGAACAGACGCCACAGGCTTTTAAAGCCCGGGGTCGTGATTTTCAGCACATTTTCCGAAATTTTGATTTTCGGGATAATCTCGCCGTCTTTTTCCACGGCGCACAGCTTGTAGACGCCGCCGAACACCGGCTCGGATTTAGATGTAATCAGTCGCTCACCGACACCAAACAGGTCAATGCAAGCGCCTTGCATCAAGGTGTCTCGAATAATATATTCATCCAGTGCATTGGATGCCACAATCTTGCAGTCGGGAAAGCCTGCCTCATCCAGCATTTTGCGGCATTTTTTCGTCAGATATGTGATATCGCCGCTGTCAATGCGAACGCCCTGCGGACGGAAGCCCTGCGGCACGATAATCTCGTTGAACACACGAATGGCATTGGGAAGACCGCTTTTTAAAACATTGTATGTATCAATGAGTAGCGTGCATTTATCGGGATAATGGGTCGCATAGGCGGCAAAAGCTTCGTATTCCGTGTCGAAAAGCTGTACCCAACTGTGCGCCATCGTGCCGAGTGCCGGAATAGAAAACATCTTATCGGCAATCGTACAAGCTGTGCCGGCACAACCGGCAATATAAGCGGCACGGGCACCGTAAATGGCACTGTGATAGCCATGGGCACGACGGGTGCCGAATTCCATGACAGCTCTGCCGTCGGCGGCACGAACGATGCGGTTTGCCTTCGTGGCAATCAGCGATTGATGATTCACCGTCAAAAGAATCATCGTTTCCACAAACTGTGCTTGAATGATGGGCCCGCGCACCGTAACAATCGGCTCACCCGGGAACACGGGCGTACCTTCGGGCACAGCCCAGATGTCACAGCAAAACTCCATATTGGCAAGATAATCCAAGAACGCTTCGCAGAAAAGATTTTTTCCGCGCAGATATTCGATGTCTGCCGAAGAAAATTTCAATTCCTTGATGTATTCAATCAACTGCTCCGTGCCCATCATTAAAGCAAAACCGCCGCCGTCGGGCACTTTGCGGAAAAACATATCAAAATAAACAATTTTATCTTGAAAGCCTTCCCGAAAATAACCATTGGCCATGGTCAGCTCATAAAAGTCGCAGAGCATGGTGTAGTTTCTTTCATTATCTAAAAATGCCATGCCAATCTCCTTTTATGCTTCGCTGAGTTTTTCCAGATAGTCACGCAGCCAGAATTCACC
>JAFPCL010000178.1 GCA_017390225.1 Clostridia bacterium | reverse complement strand
GATTTGCACTATATCGGCAGAGCGGCAAAAAAAGCGGGCATAGCCATTGAAAATCCTTTCTTTGATACATATTTATATGCCAAAAAATTCAAAGACAAAAATAAATGGGAAAATGTAAAGCTTGCATATTTATCGGATTACTACGGCATCGAGCAACCATCTGCCCACAGAGCCTATTGCGATGCCGAAGCAAATGTGCATGTGTATTTTAAATTAAAAGAAGAAAGTGAAAAATAAGCAAAAAAAGCACAACAGTCCTTCTTATGGGACTATGTTTGTGAGATAATGAATATAACGAAAAGAAGAGAAGGAGAAATTTTTTATGATTACGGGTGAACTCAGAAATAAAATTGACGGTATTTGGGATATTTTTTGGTCTTCGGGCATGACGAATCCCTTGACGGTGATTGAGCAGATTACATATTTGATGTTCATTAAAATTTTAGACGATAACGAGCTTCGAAAGGAAGCCAATGCGGCGGCTTTTGATATGGAGGTCATAGATCCTATTTTTGATAGTGCGCATCAGAATTGCCGTTGGCACAATTTCCGTCACTTTGAAGCCGATGCCATGTTTAAAAATATGACGGAGCAGGTGTTTCCGTTTATTAAAGAGGAATTAAATGCCGGTCGGGATACAGCTTTTGCGAAATATATGAAGGATGCGCTGTTTTTGGTGCCTACGGCACGTGTTCTTGTGCGTGTGGTTGATGCTCTTGACAGTCTGGATTTGCATAATAAAGATATTATGGGCGACGTGTATGAATATCTGCTTTCGCAAATTGCCCAAAGCGGCACCAACGGGCAGTTCAGAACGCCGCGTCATATTATCAAGATGATGGTAGAGCTGATGCAGCCCACCCTGGACGATACAATCTGCGACCCCGCCATGGGTTCTGCCGGCTTTATCACCACCGCGGCGCAGTATATCACAGAGCATTATAAAACCGAGCTGATGAAGACCGAAAACAAGAAGCATTACACGACAACGATGTTCACCGGCTTTGATACGGATCAGACCATGCTCAGAATCGGTGCCATGAACATGATGCTTCACGGCGTGGAAGCCCCCAACATCACATGGATGGATTCCCTGTCCGAGGACAACACCCACAGGGAAGAATATTCTTTAATTCTTGCCAATCCGCCCTTCACCGGAAGCCTTGACAAAGAAACCGTTTCCAAGGATTTGCTGAATTTAGCCGCCACCAAAAAGACCGAGCTTCTCTTCCTGGCACTTTTTATCAAAGCTTTGAAAACCGGCGGCAGATGCGCCTCTATCGTTCCCGACGGTGTTCTCTTCGGCTCATCCAAAGCGCATAAAGCATTGCGACAGGAAATCGTGGACAACAACAGACTGGAAGCCGTTATCTCTATGCCTTCGGGTGTGTTCAAGCCCTACGCCGGCGTATCGACCGCTATTTTAATCTTCACCAAAACCGGTCACGGCGGCACGGACAAGGTTTGGTTCTATGACATGAAGGCAGACGGATTTAGCTTGGACGATAAGAGAAGTGCCATTGCAGAGAATGATATTCCGGATATTATTGCAAGATTCCACAAT
>JAFPCL010000177.1 GCA_017390225.1 Clostridia bacterium | reverse complement strand
TACCGGGAAGAAGGCATCGATCTTGTCTTCTGCCAAAACTGTACTTTCTTTCACTTTTGTGACCGTCACATCCATTCTGCCGTAGTATACGCCGATGGCGGTATCTACAAGTAAGTGCTCCCCTTCTTTTAAATACACATTGAGGGTAGCGGTAGCAGGGCTGTTTGTCGCAATCTTTCTTGTTTTGTTTGCGATTTGCCAGCTATCTGCGCTATTTAGATATGTTGTAATCGTTGTCTGCTCGCTTGTATCGGTGGTGTTATCGCCATAAACGGCATTTTGCCCGGTGGTGATATGATAAGTTACCGCCACGCAAGGAATGTTTTCCATCACAAGCTCGGAAGCCAGCGTATCTTCGATTACACCCAAGGCATTGTAGTACACGCCGCTTCTTGTGTAGGTTTCATCGGAAATAGTGCCATAGCTTCCGTTTGCTTTTCCGATGGTATAGTTTGTCGGCAACTTGATATTGCTTGCTGTTCCTGCCTGTGCGGTTTTTTCTTTGATGTAAGCTTCCTGTGCCGTATTCACCAAATCGGAAACAACGTAAGCCGTGAGCACTGCTTTGGTGATATTGGCATCGTCGGTTGCTTCTACCTCTGCTAATGTGTAATTAGACGCCGCCTTGCCGGCAAGGGCGATGCCTGTTGCCGTTGCTGTACGCGTGCCCACTAAAGGAGAATCGAAGGTGCACTCTGTATAAGTAGCAGAAACATCATCCCCGGTTACGATTTCCTGCAATTCAAGCGTACCGTTTGCCTTGATTGTGCCGTTATACAGGCGGTCTTCTGCCACAAGCATGGGTGTAATTTCTTTTTGGGCAATGCTCCATTGTAAGCTGACTTCCCCTGTGGTGCTGTCGCTCCACATATGGTTACCGTCTAAGGTTGCCGTCACCGTATATGTGCCTGCTCCGCTCTCTTGGATTACGCCGCTGTAGGTGTAGCCCGTGGCGGCGGTTTGGGGATTCACGCCGAAATGCACCGTGCCGTTGTAGGTGTGATTCACCGCCTCGGGTTTATCGACCGGGACACGGTTAATAATTAATGTGCCGTTCACGTAGGAAATATTATAATTTCCCGTTACATCCGCATCCCCGTCTTTGATGGTTGCCGCCGAGGGTGTGATACTCCATGTTCCGGCATTGGTGCCGTTTGCCGTGAGGGTGATTGCCGTTAAGCTATCCCCCGATGGCAAGGTGGCTACCGTCACTTGATCCAAACCGGTGGCTATATTTCCACCGTAGGTGATTGTCTGTTCCTTTGCCGTGATGGTGATGGGCAATGCCAAAATATCGGCGGTTGCACTTCCCGTGGTGGTGTCCAGCCTGTAGTTTCCTGCCGTCGTGCCGCCCAAGGCAATGTTTGCCACAGATACAGGTTTTCCCGTGCCTACATTCTTATCCGCAAAGGTAAAATTTCCGGTAGCGGTAACATCATCGTTGTTTGCAATCCCTTCCAATATGACACTGCCGCTTCCCTCGGTTGTGCCGTCATAGGTTTTATTATCGGCGCGCACTTCATATATTATCAGCGGTTTCGGATTTATTTTTACCCATACCGTAAAGCTTGCCGCCTCATACGTTCGGCTTTCCTCACGCGATACGGTTATGGTATAGTAGTCTTCCCCTGTTATTTTTTTCGGTGTGAATTTAATATAGTCATGTGTTGCATCCGACACCCCATGCTCTGCCGTGAAATATGCATCACTTCCGTCATTGTATGTAATAACAGGCGGATTGGTCGTGTCGTAATGGGTATCTATTTGAAAGCTTTCGTAGGTTGTGCCGTAGGTTAACTCGATGCTGTCATTCATATAGGTAAAATTCGCGCCCGGGTCGGTTGATTTAAATTTTCTATAGACATTAATATAGTAAATGTTTGTGGTTATATTGCTCGAGCCGCCTGTCCCTTTCATTATTGCAACTCTTATCTTTTTTATATTGGTGAACTTATATATCGAACCAGAAATATCATTCAAAAAATATTTATTCATTGTGCCTGTTATATTAAAAACATCGTTAAATGATGCGACAGTCTGGCCTGCGGGATTCAATAATTCAACACTGCAATGAACTTTATTGCTTTCGCCGCTTTCGCGACCACATGATAAGCCCAACGCAACATTAGCAACATCATAGGTGCCGCCCAGGTCTACATCAAACCAATGCTTCGTGCTGGACGATGTGCCAAGGCTACCGTGAACCGTTGTTGATGCGCAGTGAGCATCATAGCTATGTCCGTTATGGCTTCCGCCATGACATGTTCCGTCATAGAATTGATTCTCTGCAATACAGGCATCTTCGTAATTGGTCCATGATGCTTGCCCATCCCTCGAATAGTTATATGTGTACTTAATCGTTGTAATAAGAACACCTTTGCCTTCTTCTTTTTCACTCATATCAACGGCATGCCCGGAAAGCATCCCGAACATAAGACTCCCCAAAAAAACAAGTATAAAGCATGCGATTCTTATTTTCCCTATGCGTTTCATTTCATTGCCTCCTGTGCTAAAAAAAGCATTTTTTTCGAAGTTTTAAGAAT
>JAFPCL010000176.1 GCA_017390225.1 Clostridia bacterium | reverse complement strand
GTGCAATCATTGCAATTTGCGTAAACTGATTTCTGTCAATGCCCAGAATCTCAATAACAGCGTTATTCACTTCCTTTAGTTTTGAAATCACTCTTCCGTCGGGATAATGCAGTTCTGCATTGGCTTTTTCCGTTTTAAAGCCTTCACCCTTTGATTTTGGACGGTCATATTCCGGGTTTCGTTTTATATAATATTTTTTATTGTTGCAAGTGAAATATAATTCAACTTCTGTTGGCGTTTCAGGCTCTGCATATTTAGAACGAAACATAGAAGTTTCTCTGTTGTCACCGCTTGCTCCCCCGAAAAGGGCATAAGTAATCGCATCAAATATGGTGGTTTTTCCGGCTCCCGTGTCACCGGTAATCAGATAAAGACCATTTTCCCCCAGCTCGTCCAGATCGACAACAACTTTTCCGGCATAGGGGCCAAATGCCGACATAATCAATTGATTTGGTCTCATGCTTCTCCCTCCCATATTTCCTCCATCAGCTTTTTCACAAAATCACTTTGTTGTTCGCTCATGGGCTGATTGTTTTGCTTTTCATAAAATTCCGAAAAGAGCGTGTAATGCGATTTTTTCTCCACGTCCACTGCACCATCTACTGTGTTTGTGTTTCTTGTTCGGGTGTTATCGTAGTCCAGCTTCATCAAATTGTGATACACCGTGCGAAGCTTTCCAATGGCATCGGGAATGTCCTCCTCATCCGTTAAGGTCACATGAACATAATCCTCCGGAAGGGTCGTGTCTTTGTAAAAATCCATAAGAATGAGATCGTTATACTTTCCTTTAATCTCCACCATGTCCCGAAGCGGAATCAACGGCACTGTGCGAACAGATAAATTTCCTTTTTCTTTCAGTTCCACCACGGTCACGCTTTTTTGGTCTTTAGCTTCCGAAAAAGAATACTTCAGCGGGGTTCCGCAGTAGCGCACCTTTTCGGATTTGCAGTTTTGCGGACGGTGAATATGCCCCAGCGCCGTATAGTCAAAACTGTCAAACACCGACACATCCACGTTGTCTGTTCCGCCAACGGAGATTTCTTCCGAATCGCATTTTTCTGCGCCCGTCACAAACTGATGGGTAATCATCAAATTTCGATTGCTTGTGTCGATTTCAAGGTGCTCGATTGCCGTTTTCATGGCATCGGTATAGCTTAGAATTTCCTCATCCTCAAAAGCCTTGCGCACATGCACGGGCTTTATAAAAGGCATCATATAAATAAAAACTTTTCCATAGGCATCTTCCATTGCAATCGGTTCGATTTTTCCTGTATATACCGGGGACATATAAATGCCGCTATCTGTCATAAGCCTGCCCCCAAAGGCAATGCGCTCGGGGGAATCATGGTTGCCGCTGATCACAAAAACCTTCAGATTTTTGTGGGATAACCGCACCAGAAAATCGTCAAAAAGCTCCACAGCCTCCGCCGAAGGCACAGATTTATCATATACGTCCCCGGCAATAATCACGCCGTCCGGAACTTCTTCGTCTACGATGTTGAGGATTTTCGTTAAAATATATTTTTGATCTTCCAGCATTGAATATTCATTCACGCGCTTGCCGATGTGCAGATCTGAAAGATGGATAAATTTCATTTTGCCTCTCTCCTGTTTCATTTTTATATATTATACCAAATATTTTTTTAGGACGCAAGCACATATATTGACATTCTTCCCTATTTTGTGCTACCATATAGCCATATCTTAAAGGAGTTGATTGCCGTGGACGAAAAACTACTTCATAGATTGTGGTGCAAGCTTTTATTTCCCGATAATTCCGAGCGATTGCTTCAAATTCTTTCCGCCTTTGACTATGATGCAACAAAGCTCTACCGTGCCAACACAGAAGAGCTTCGTGCTTTGGGACTGTCCTTCACGGAAAGAGCAAAGCTTTCCGACAAGCGCCTTAAAAAAGCAAAAGCAGAATATCAAAACTGCATCAATAACAAAATCCGCATACTTTGGTTTTCAGACCCCGATTTTCCCGGCTGTATGCGCGGCATGAGCAATATGCCCGTGATGCTGTTTGCGCGCGGCAATTTAGCCGTGCTTCAAAAGCCGCTGATTTGTGTGGTCGGGCCGAGAAGAGTTTCCAACATAGGGCAGGCTTCCACAGACAGTATCACCAAAAAGCTGATATCCTACGGCTTTTCGATTGTCACAGGCTCTGCCGAAGGCGTGGATTCCATTGCTCTTGCCAACTCCGTTTGCCTCAATATGCCCGTTGTTTCCGTTTTGGCATGCGGTATGAATATCGACTATCCCCGTGGCTTTATACGTTGCGGTATGCATAAAAATATCATTACCGGCGGCGGCTTGATTTTAACGGAATATCCCTTCGGCTCTCAGCCTCTTGCCGATCATTTCCGTATTCGTAACGGTCTTTTGTCGATTTTATCGCAAGCCGTCATTGTCACGGAAGGCAACACCCGCAGTGGTGGAATGATCACGGCAGGCTTTGCCATGCAGCAAGGTCGTGATTTATTCGTATTTCCCGGTTATGCAAGCGATCCGAATTATGAAGGCTGTAATCGCTTGATTTTCGACGGTGCAACGCCTGTCACCAATATCGATACGCTTGCCTATGATTTATATACCCAATATCAAGATTATCTTCCCAAGCAGAAGGAAACAACCGTATGAATGTAGCCCATGTATTTCGCTCCTTTTTTCGAAGAACTTTCGAGAAAATATGTAATCTTTTCTTTCCTGTGACCTGTCCTTTTTGCGAAAAACCGATGCCCCGTCTGTATCCCGGGTATTGTAGTGATTGCCACAAGGAGCTTTGGCGACTTCGTGAAAAGACTTGTTCCGTTTGCGGTATGCGTTTTTCCAATCCCGACATGCCCTCGCCCATTTGCGCCGATTGTCGCGGTCATCGTTTTCCCTACGTTTCCATCACAGCACCGGTTTCCTATAACCGCAAATCTGTGAAAAATGCTGTTCTTTCTTTTAAATTCGGCGGCAAAATCGGGAACTTCCGCCCTTTTGGCGTGATGATGTCCCTTGCCGTGAAAAAGCAGTTTTCGGGCGTTCCGTTCGACTATATCACCTACATTCCGTCACGCCTGAAGCGAATGAAGCAAAGGGGCTTTTGTCCACCGGAGCTTCTTGCCGAAGAATTATCCCATCAGCTCTCACTTCCCTATATCGGCACGTTAAAGAAAATCCGTGACACACGGCATCAAAGCACCCTTTCCATCAAAGAACGGCGCACCAATTTAAAAGATGCCTTTATCTGCACAAAGCCCGAGCAGGTCAGCGGCAAAACCATTCTATTGGTCGATGACGTTGTCACCACCGGTTCTTCTTTGAAAGAATGTGCCAAAACGCTTCGCCGCGCCGGTGCCAAAAAAGTCTATTGTGTTACTTTCGCCCGAACGGAAAAGCCCCGAGGTGAATTTACAGCGGATGTTTTTGAGCCGTATGATGAATATTCTATATTGCCATAAAAAATTCGAAAATCCCTTTTCTAGAGATTTTCGGATTTTTTTATTTAT
>JAFPCL010000175.1 GCA_017390225.1 Clostridia bacterium | reverse complement strand
GAGCCCCATGGCAAGCTGACAGCTCTTGATCACTTCGGGATGAATGTACTGATTGATCACACGCTTATTGCACTCTTCCACCGAGCCACAAGGCACTTTTTTTGCCTTAGTAATGTCGATTTTCACCGTAGGATAGGTTGTGTGTGCCGGGCAAGAACTCATATAGAACTTGGCAGGATCGTTGATATCCACACTCTTAAACGTAATGTCTTTATTGCCCATGCCGATATAAATACCGTCTCTGGGATTCAGCTCGTATTCCGTGCCGTCCACGGTAATGATGCCTTTTCCGCCGATGTTGATACAGCCCATTTCTCTTCTTTCCAAGAAATAGTTTGCCGCCAGCTCCTTGCCGGCTTCGAGCACCAATGTCTGATGCACAGGCATCAGACCTGCGGTGATGATTCTGTCGATATGGCTGTAGACCATACGAATATTGTCTTTGGTGAAGAGATTGGCAATGTGAAACTCCTCACGAAGTCTTTCTGTGGTGTAGAACTTAACATCCTTTGCATTCGCGGCTTGACGTACTTCCATTTTACTTAAATCCTCCTTAATTACTTTTCCGAACACTTCGATTTGCGACAGCGCCGCAAAGGAAAGCACTTCGGTTGCTTGCTTAAAATGAAATAAATGTATGGAATTTGTGACTTTTTTATCAAAGGTCACTTCGATTCCTTGGGCATTCTCAGGAAGAAGACCGCCCGAGCGATTCATGGTAAATTCCCCATGAATGACTTCCCCGTCCCCAAATTCAATATCTATGTTTTTCCAGTAGGAATCATGGGGCTCATTTTGCGGCGGCACCGGCGTGAAATCGGCGCGCAGATAAAATACAATCTTGTCAATTTCCACATCACGCCCGAAATCCAGCCAAAACTCCAAATCCTCCCTGGCACCGCCTGCCCATGAATGGAAAGGATATACCCCGTGCCCTAAATTATTAATGACGCCGTCAATGACATTGCGCGCATAAAAGCAGGGATCTTCTCTGGTAACGAAATTGGCGGAAGCATGGGGATAAATTTTTTGTTTGCCGGGAGCATCGTGGCTGTTTTGCGCAAGATTGCGATACCCATAAAATTCCTCATCCTCCGGCTCACGCACACGGATGATTTGATGCTCGGCGGAAAATGCACCGGGCTTGTACCCTCTCTCCAGCACGTCTTTTTTCGGCACCGTAAACACAAAACTGCGCCCGGGCACCCAAAGAAACGATTCTTCCATGGAAGGATCCAGCCGCACCGCAATACAGTCGCAACCATCCATCAGCACTTTGATTTTATCGCCAGAGGAAAGACCGCCCGTGTAGTCGGCAGATATATCCGTTCCCTTCCACACGCCCTTTTCGCTTCCGTCCGCACCGATAATCTTCAACGTCAGCATACGCATTAACCTCCTATTGTGATAACTTATTATAACATATTTTTTGTGCAAAGTTATTGTAATTTTAAATAAAATTATTGCAATTCCGACCATTTTATGATAAAATCATTTTATGATATACAAACAGAGGTGTCTTCTCATGAAATGTTTTTTTGATTCCTGCACGGTAGCCGACAGCCACGCCATCAAAACCCGTAGCTTCGGTGTCTTTTATTCCGACACGAAAAATCAAAATCAATTGGTGCATATCCACGAATGCTGCGAGGTCTTTTTATGCTTGGAGGGCGGCAAAAGCTTTCTTATTGACGACACGGTGTATGATATGTCGGACGGGGATCTTTTTATCATCAATCCCTTTGAAGCCCACAAGGTCGTGCCGCACCCGGAAGAAACCTTCCGCCGCTATGTCCTGCACGTGCACCCCGCCTTTTTGTATGACCACTCCGATGAGGATGCAAATCTTTCGAACTGCTT
>JAFPCL010000018.1 GCA_017390225.1 Clostridia bacterium | reverse complement strand
GGCATCAAGTAAAGAGAAATCCGCAAAAAATGCGGATTTCTACCAAAAACAATATTTTTTAGATAAATAATTGTTTTATAAAGCGAATAAATGCTTTATTTCTGCCATGAAACGGTCCGTGCCTTTTTTTACATCCCCATTATTAAATATTTATGCTTTTTTATTATTGAGCAACGGTCACAGAAGTGATATGGGGATTGGCGCCATTGTACCAGTAAAGGAAGCCTTCCATGTCCACGGTGTCGCCGATGGCAAGATTCTTAACGGCGGCATAAACGTCCGTGGTGTTGTCGCAAAGGTAGGATTCTACGGTGAAGGTGTATACCTGACCGTTCTTTTCAACCTTGAAGTACAGGTCGTTGCCGTCCTGACCGGAACCGTCGTGGTTGTAGAGGAAAGCAACGTCGTTGCCGTCTTCGTCCTGACCGGCAGGAACAACGGTCATGCCGGAGAAGGAAACCAGCTTGTTCTGATGGTCAACCAAAGCATCCGTGCCCAAAAGCTCGGTAGCATCCATGGGGGAAGCAATGTAGTTGCCTTCCAAAAGCTCAAAGGTAGCATCGATGATTTCGATTTCGCCGGACCATTCGGCTTTGTAGCCGGTGACACGGATTTTGGCACCGGGGGTCAAGGTTTCGTATTGCTCTTCGGTGCAAGCCATGTTGTACAGGAAGTAGGCACCGTCCTGATCCTGGGTGTAAACCGTGGCGGTGTTGTCCCACCAGGACTGCTTTGCCTGCACATAGGTTTCAACGGTAACTTGTGTGTCAAGTGCTGCGGCGGCGTATTCGGCGTAGGTCATCACGCCTTCGGATTTTGCATCGTCGAGAACTTCTGTTTCGGGCGCATCCACAGCGGATTCGGGGGTGGCAACGGGAGCTTTTTCACCGCAACCCACAAAAGCCAGTGCAAGGGTTAAAGCAAGAAACATCAATAACAGTTTTTTCATTTTGAACATCCTCCATTTTTTTGAAATTATTTTTATTATACACGTTTTTTGCGGCAAGTCAAGTGGTTAGTGCTTTTTTCGGCGATTTTTTATTGTGCCGCAGAGCACATAGGCAAGCATCACTGCCCATGTGCCTCCGAGAATTGTCAGAAGCAAGACGGAAGGGGTGGGCAAGGGCTCGGTAAATGCCGTGGGCGATGTGCCGATTTGATCCAGTCGGTATAAAGAAGTAGTCTGTGCGTACAGATTTTCAATATAGGCATCATCAATCTGCTCCTTGCGGCGGACGGATTTGACCGTGCTTTCAATCAGCTGACCTGCGGCATTGCGAAGGGAAGCGGAGCCGTTGAACACGGGGGTGACAAAGGTGTTGTCGATATTGGCAAGAAGAAGCTTGGAAGCGGCAATTTTAATAGAATAGGCACGATCGTTGTCTTTGCCGCTGTTCTCCAGATAATCAATATATAAAGGATCTTCCTGTGCTTTTTTGGTGACGGGGATATAACCCTCGGTCTGTGCATAGGCAAGCTGTACTTCATTGGTCAAAAGATACTGAGCAAAAAGCCAGGAAGCCAGCACTTCCTGCGGATCTTCTTTGTTGAACACGCAAACCGACGGCCCTTGTGAAATCATGGCAGGCTGCATCGGGTCAAATTGCGGAATCGGCAAAACAGCCGTTTCAAATTCCACCAGTTGTTCTTCGCTGATGTCGCTGTGGGGGGCATAGGTGCCCATCCATGTGGCACCTGCCGTGGAGTCAATGGCAAACACGCATTGCCCTGCATTTAAGAAATTGGCAGGATAGCCGGAAATTTTAAATGTGGAAAAGGCGTTTTTATTGGTGTTTTCCGCAACGGTCAATAAAATATCCTTGGTGGTGTCATTAAAGATAGAAATGTTGCCGTCGGTATCGGAATAGCCTGCATTTTTTTGGCGGAGCATCTGAATCATCATGTTGTCCGTGGATTTATATATAAAAGGAAGCATGACCTTTTGTCCGTTGAGAAGGTATGTGCCCTCTTCGTCCTGTTCGGCGGCTTTTTGGGAGACTTCCCAGATAAAGTCCCAAGTGACGGTTTCCGGCAGGGTGTAGCCTAAAGCTTCCACCAAGGTTTTATTCACATATAAAGCTTCGGTGGAGCGCATAAAGGGAATGGCATAGTAATCATCTTTGATGCGGCACTCTTCTAAAAATTTCGGCACAATCTCTTCCTGCGTGGGGGAGGAAAATCGCAACTTCGTGCCGCCCAGCCCGTAGCTTTCGTTTGCAAAAAGAGAAGACAGCGGCACGACCGCATCCTGCCCCGTCAGATACGTGGCAATGTGGTCGGGGTAGGTGATGCACACGTTGGGGGTTGTGTTGGTGGGAATGTTGGTGATGACGTCATTATAGATGCGGTTATAATCCGTGTACAAACGCAAGGTGACGCAAATATTGGGATACAGCGCTTCAAAGTTTGCAATCGCCGTTTCATAGATTTTCGTTTGGGTTTTGTTGGTGTCGTTTTTTGCCCAAAAAGTGATTTCAAACTGACGTTCGGCATCCAATTGCGCCGGCACGGCAAAGGCAGAGGTTTTTTTCTTGCCGTGACAGCCGGGGAGAAAGCATAGGCAAAGTGCCAACATCAGACAAAGTGCTTTTTTCATCCCTTCATCCCTCCTCTGGCAACGCCTGCCATAATCTTATCACGGAACAGCAAAAACAAAAGAATGAGGGGCACGCAAATGACCACAACCGCCGCCATCATGGCAGGGATGTTTTCACGCCCAAAGCCGTTTTCGCGGATTTCCTGAATTCCGACGGAAACGAGAAAATAAGCGGCATTGTCGGTGATGAGCCGCGGCCACACATAGGCGTTCCAACACTCGATGATTTTTAAAATCGCCACGGTGATGACTGTGGGGCGGCAAATGGGCACCATGACCTTGAACATATAGCGAAAATCCGAAGTGCCGTCCACTTTGGCGGCAAGATATAATTCTTCGGGCACGCCGCTGAAGCTTTCTTTTAAAAGATAAATATAAAAGACAGACATCACAGAAGGCAGAATAAGCCCCGAAAAAGAATTTCGCATGCCAAGCTCTGTGACGGTGACAAAGTTGGTGATGACCGTAAGCTCCGAGGGAATCATCATCAGCGATAAAAAGGCGGTGAACACAATGTTTTTGCCACGGAAATTCATACGTGCAAAGGCAAAGGCGGCAGGAATGGCAACCGCGAGCAGAAGAGCGGTGGTGAGCACCGTGAAAATCACCGTGTTGATAAAATAGTCCCCTAAAGGAACGGCGGAGAATGCATCTTTATAATTTTGAATTGTGGGCGACAGCGTGAAGAATTTCGGAATAAATTCCGTGTTGTAGGAAGCATAGCTTTTCACGGAGGTCAGAAGCATCCAATAAAAAGGGAACAAAACCACAATCGCCCACAGGGATAATAAGGCATATATCAAAATACGAGAGATAAGACGACGATTTTTCACAAAATGACCTCCTTTACTCATAGTGTACGTGCTTTTTGCTGACCAAAAGATTGATGCAGGTGACGGTCAGAACGATAAAAAACAGCAAAATGGCGGCGGCGGATGCATAAGACGGATAACCGCCGCTGTCGCCGTAGAGCATATCATAGATATAGCCGACGATGGTGTTCATTTCGGCGGCGTTGAGATTCGTGCCAAACAGAGCCACGGCATCGCTGTATGCCTTGAAAGCGCCGATAAAGCCCGTGATGACTAAATAGAAAAGCATGGGGGAAATCATGGGCAGAGTGATGCGGAAAAAGATGCGGCGGCGCGAGGTGCCGTCGATACGGGCGGCACTGTAGTAGTCCTGCTTCACGGACAGAAGCGCACTTGTTAAAATCAAAATTTTAAAAGGAAGCACAATCCAAATGGTATACAGGCATAGAACGAACATTTTGGCGGCATAAGAGCCGTCGATAAAATCAATGGAAGACATACCGCACAGATTTAGAAGCAGATTGATAAGCCCGTCGGAATAGGGCGTTTTTTTAAACAGAATCATAAACACCAGCCCCACTGCCAGTGTGTTGGTGACGTAGGGAAGAAAATAGATGGTCTGAAAGAGCTTGCGTAAAGCTGTAATCGAGCTAAGCCCCAAAGAAATAAGAAGTGCCAAAACCGTCGATACGGGCACGGTGATGATGACCAGAATAAAAGTGTTTTTCAGTGCTTGCAGAAAATAAGGATCACGAAGCACATAAGAATAATTATAAAAACCGATGCCGTGATAGGTCTGGGCGGCAGAATTATAGCCCTCTTCAAAGGAATAGATAAACACGTCAATCAGAGGATAGACCATAAATGCCCCCAAGAATAAAAGGGCAGGCAAAAGATACAGCCATGCTTTTTTGTTTTGCTTTTCCATATCTGCCTCCTACAGCCGCTCTTCGGTAGCTTTGTCAAACAGATGGATGCGTTCCCGACGGAGAGAGAAATGCACGGTAGCACCTGTGTTCGGGATGTCTTCTGTGCGAATCAGAGCACGAAGAACGGGAGCATCCGCACTTTCATGAGAGAAAACGATGCTGGTGTCCCGTCCCATCACCTCGATGCGGTGCACGGGACACACAAAAGCGCCGCTCGGGCACAAGTCAAAATCTTCGGGGCGAACGGCAACGTAAACATCCCTGTTTTCAAGGTCGGGTGTGTCCAGCACGGCGGCATCGCCGATGAACAGCTTGCCCTCTTTGATTTTTCCATCGAACACGTTGATGGGCGGTGTGCCCAAAAATTTAGACACAAATAAGTTTTGTGGCTTTTGGTACACCTCTTGCGGCTTGCCCGACTGCAGCAAAGCACCGTCCTTCATGACAACGATGGTGTCGGAAATGCTCATGGCTTCTTCCTGGTCGTGGGTAACAAAAACCGTGGTGATGCCGGTTTCTTTTTGGATGCGGCGGATTTCCTCACGGGTTTTCAGGCGAAGCCGTGCATCCAGATTGGATAAAGGCTCGTCCAATAAAAGCACACGGGGCTTTTTCACCAAAGCACGGGCGATGGCAACTCGTTGCTGTTGTCCGCCGGACAGCTCGCCCGGCTTGCGATCCATAAAGCCGTCTATCTGCACAAGACGGGCAATCTCTTCCGCACGGGAGTGCATTTCTTCTTTGGATAATTTATCTGCCCCTTTGAGATTTTGCAGGGGAAACAGAATGTTTTGCAGAACCGTCAGGTGCGGATAAAGGGCATAATTCTGAAAGACAAAGCCAACGCCGCGTGCTTCCGGGGGAAGCTTGGTCACGTCGCTGTCTCCAAAAAATATGTGCCCCTCTGTCGGCGCAAGAAGGCCGCAAATCATATTTAAAAGCGTGCTCTTGCCGCAACCGGAGGGCCCTAAAAGCCCGACTAAAGTGCCGTCGGGAAAGGTGAAATCAAAGTCACGGACGGCAACGACATCAGCTCCTTTTTTGCCCCGGACGGGAAAGGCTTTGGTTATATCGGAAAGTGTGATTTTCATATGCATCTTCCTTTTTTATGGAATTTGTTTGTATTATATCACGCATGGTTGGATTTGGCAAGGGTCGCTTTAGGGGAAACCGGAGCATCAAGAAGTTTTTTATCATAAAAAAGATTGACCGATAGTATGTATTATGCTATAATGGCATCCGCAAAAGCAACATGCCTTCGTTTTTTTGCAGAAAACGGAGGATTTTTTTAAGGTGATGGAATGAAAAAGACAATGTACAGTGAAATCTCATATCTTTTGGGGCTGGTGGCTCTGGGCATGGGCACGGCGTGGATTGAAAAGGCAGATTTCGGCGTGTCCATGGTGGTTGCGCCTGCCTATTTGATTTTCTTGCGCGTATCGGAAGTGGTGCCGTGGTTTACCTTCGGCATGGCAGAATACGCCTTTCAGTTTCTTCTGTTGGTGCTGTTGTCCGTCATTATGAGAAAAATTAAAATCTCTTATTTGTGGTGTTTTCTGACGGTGGTGCTGTACGGGCTTTGTCTGGACGGTGCGATGTGGCTGACGGGGCTTGTGCCGGAGGTGTCTTTATTGGGAAGATGTGTTTTTTATAGTGGCGGTATTCTTTTGGCAACCCTCGGCATTGCCTTTTTGCTCCACACGTATATCCTGCCCGAAGCTTATGAGCTTTTCGTAAAAGAAATTGCGGGAAAATACAAAAAGCCCTTCTCGGGGCTTAAAGTAGCATACGATATGTCCAGCCTTGTGCTGTCCGTTTTGTTGTCTTTTCTGTTCTTCGGAAGGCTCGAAGGGATTCATATCGGCACAGTGATCTGTGCCGTTGTTAACGGATTTTTGATTGGAATGTTTTCTAAACTGCTCGAAAAACAGTTCGTTTTCAAAGATGCCTTGTCATTGAAAAAATATTTCGGAAGTTAAAAAACAACCGTTGCCCGATGGTAGGCAACGGTTGTTTTTTAGCTTTTTGTATAAGACACGGTATTTTTTGCCGTGAACAGAAGCAAAAAGGAGCAGATAACCTTGGCGATGTTAATAAACAACGTGGCATACACAAGTCCCCAAAGGGCGAAGTGCATACAGCAGTAATAAGAAACACCGACATACAAAGCGCCGAAGATACATTCAAAGGCGGAAAAGGTGTTGGAGCGCCCTTGAGAAAGGACAACCGACATGAATAAAGTTGCCAAAAAGCCGAGGATGATGCCCAGATTCACAAGCAGATTATAGGGAATAACCTCGCTGTATAAATCCGCATAAAATAGTTTCAAAAAGATTGGCGTGCCGATGATGCACATGGCATAAAAGAAGCCGCTGACAGCACAGGCAATGCCGGAAAATTTGAGAAGATCTTTTTTGGACAGCACTGTGTCTTTCACTGTAAGATAAGATAAAATCAAGGTGTTAATCGGTTGCGTGAGCATCTGCATGGTTTTGGCAATGATGGAAACCGCATTGTATTTAGTGACGGATGCAGGATCAATGGTTGCCCAAAGAACCACCTTGTCGAATTGCAAAACACAATCTCTCACCAAAAGGGACAAGGTGATGGCGCCGACGGCTTTGTTGACAGCACTTCGCGGGGCAAGCGGGGCATCCTTTTTAAATATCGTGCCGCGGAAGAAGGAGTAGAAAAGCGCTAAGGCTTCGCCGCAGATAAAAATGAAAAGCCATTCATCTGTGAGCAGATACAGCCCGAAGCCGATGAGATATCCGATGCTGACCAGGCAGTAATAATAAAAGAATGTCTTAAATTTAAGTGTCAGTCGGAATTCAACCTGTGCATAGGCACGAAGCATATAAAGAATGGCAAACAGCCCGTAAAACAAAGCGAAAACCACAGACGGGGTGTGCAGATAGCCGAAAATTCCCACACTTACCAGAGAAACAAGAGAAAACAGCAGGATGATATGCGAAAAATCCGCATTGGAAGTGTCGCATTGCTTTCGAAGCACCAGGCGGCCGCTGGAGAGTGCCGAGCCGAGGGCTTGCGGAATGATGTACACAAAGCCGATAAACGTCAGAATATTGCCGGCGGCAGCTTCACCGCGCAGTTTGGTAATAAGAGGGTAGATGATAATCTGCAGTGCGATGTTCAAAACAACGGATGCCATGACCGTGTAGATGAAATCGCCTGCGATTTTTAAGCTTTTCTTTCGAAACAATGTTTTCGCCATCCTTTAGCTTTCAATCGAAACAAATGTATATCGCTTTTCCGAAGCCACCCGTTCTGCTTCCGTGCCGGGCACACCGTAGATGGTTTGCATTTTAGGGCAGGCATTGAAAACGCCGGTTTCAATGTTGGTTACACTTGCGGGAATCGTAACGACACGCAGAGCAGAGCATTTGGAGAAGCAGCTGCTGCGGATCGTTTTCAAGGTGGAGGGAAGTGTGATTTCTGTCAGCGAAGTGTTGGAGCTGAAGGCACAGCGGTCTATGGTCACAAGCCCTTCGGAAAGCTGAACGGAAGCCAATTGCGAACAGCCTGCGAAAGCATATTCGCCAATGGTTTTAACCGATGCCGGAAGGAAAACGGAAGTTAAGGCGTGGCAATCATAAAAGGCGTGTGCACCGATAGAAGTGGTGGCTTCAGAGAAGCTGACATCCCATAATTTGGGGCAGGCAGAAAATGCGCGGTTGCCGATGGTTGTGACTGTGTTGCTCATCACAACGGAAGATAAATTCGGCAGGGAAGCAAAGGCATAATCGCCAATGCCCGTGACCCCGGATTCGATGATGACGCAGTGAATCCGCTCTTTCTGCGTGTGCCAGTCGGGGCGGCGCTCGGTGGTGTAGGAAGAGGTAGCACCGATGCCGGACACAATCATGGTGCCGTCACTGTATAAAAGCCATGTGATGTTGGGTGCCGTTTTTTGCTCCAGCATCAAGTAGCCGGTCATAACATAAACCGTGCGGTTCTTTTCCGACCAGTACACACTGCCGCCCAAGGCTTCCACAACGGCGCGGATGGGAAGAAGCGTTCTGCCACCGTAGATGGCAGGTGCTGTGTCGATGGGCACTTTTTTATAGCTGTCGGCAAACTGACCTTCCGTGCCGGTGAAAATATAAGGCACGCCGATGTTCATGGAAACCATAACACCGCCGCGGTTAATCACAATGGCTTTGCGGTTGCCGTCCCATGTGACTTCTGCATCCATAGCTTCGGTGACAGCGCGGACGGGAACCAGCGTTCTGCCGTTTTCAATCACGGGCGGCTGGTCGAAAATAACGCCTTCGCCGTTCACAATGACGCGCACATCGGAAGCCGCATAAGCGGAAATGCATCCGAGCGCAAGAATGATGAATATCAAAAATAAAACTGTTTTTTTCATGGCACCCTCCGAATATATATAGATATGATATAGTATATCACGTTTTATTAAGCAAGACAAGACCTTTTTTCGTTTTTTTTGCTTTTTATGGAGCGGAATGTATGCATGGGAATAAAGAACAAAACGAAGCCGCAAAATCATTCTTTTACAGCTCCGTTGATGATCAATTTTTAAATGATTAAGATTGTGTCACGGTGTTTATGTAATCTCTTAGCCACCATAACAATATTCCGATATAAGGAGTTTTGGGATCTGATTCAGCTTCAAACAATTCTAATGCCGCCTTGCATGATAATAAAATTTGCTCTTGATCGTTGGGAAGCTGGGAAATGAATGCATCCAAAACATTTTTTCGTGCTTGCGGAAGCTGCACTGCATCAGATATGCAATTCAAATTAAGCTTTACTTCAATATCATCCAATATATTCTCGTCATCGGATATCATTTTTCCGTCGGCTTTATATTTGATTTTTGACAAACTGATGGGATCACAAGGGTTTAATGTCAGTTGATTATGTGTGGAACTTCTTTTGGCATCACAAGTTAAATCTCGGATTTTCCGTGTATGCCGTTTTCCCCGGTTGCCGGAGCATACAGCAAATAGGTTATGGTAATCCAATCCTTGATTGCAATCGGCGTTGTTTTCATAGCTTCGGGGCAACCGGTGTTCAATCGTTACCTGATCAATGTCGGGAGGAAGCTCTCGCTCATCGGGGATTCTTCTCATGCAGTATGCACATAAATGTCCTTGCTCCTTCATTAAAGCTTGCAACACCGTTTGTTTTTCCGCATGATTCAATAACTCATATGATTTTCTCGGATTCAGATTCTTAGCTTTGGCTATTTCTTGCTTTTCGAGCAGAATAGCCGGGGGAGTCCCTTTCTTTATCTCTATCATCGTTAGACTCCTTTGTGTTGTTTTAATTTTAGCTTAATCCGACAACCTGCCAATTCAGAATCGTCCTTACCGATTAAATTTTCCAAGTCTCTGATGGCATCTTCCGCTTGCTTGATATTTCCATCGGAAAGCGCATCGTAAAATTGTTCAAACATAGCTTTTACGGCTTTAGGCCGTTCGTTTGCACCCATAATTCCGCGTATAACTGTGTTGGCATCTTTGCCATAAATCTCTCCGATTGGTTCACGAGCCGTATAATTTTCTAAAATAATTAAGCTGTTGCTTTTTACGGTGTTGATAACCGCCGGAGCGTGCGTGGTGACAATAAATTGCAATTTGGGGAAAATTTGATTTAAATCAGAAAGAACTCTTTGTTGCCACGAGGGATGAAGGTGCAAATCTATTTCATCGATTAAAACCACACCCTCCGTTTGGAGCAATATATCTTTAGATAATTGAGGGTTCAAAATGGACATTCTATATGCGATGTCGGCAATCAAACTGATTGTGCTTTTATAACCATCGCTCAATTGCGCCAAAGGGATGTTCATTTTAAAACCTTGTTCATCTGTATAATAAATATCCAATTCATTGGTATCAAGATTATATAAAATTTTTACATCGTTATATCCCGTGATTTGAGCATAACAAGCTTCCATAGCGTTATAAACCGTGTCAAGCTCGGAATGAGTTTCGATTTTCTGTTTTTGCTTTTGATATTCTTGAATGGTTTTTTTCTTCAACCAGCGCATCATCAATTTAACATTGGCAGTGCCATCCAAGCAATCAATATATCCGTTTATTCGTGTATTAACTTCAAAAGTATCTGTTTTTTTCTCAAGATGATAATCCCATAACCTGCCTGTGCCGTAATAAGCAATAAAAGGAAGCACGAGTGATTGATCACCATTCCTTAATCTGTCTTGCATTTTTTTGGCAATATCTGTAAGCTCTTTGGCATCCTTAATGGTTGGGCTTCCCGTGCTACTGTTCAAAGAGCGCTTCCATTCAATATCTTTGCCTTCCATGCTTGCCCGCGCCGATATTTCAACGGGGAATTGTGCCTGCACATCAGAGGAATCGCCCATTTCATACGCTTTGAGGCGAGCATCTTTGCGATGTATACTGCGACCAACAGGGCCGTCCAAAGTTGTAAAAAGTGTTCCCAGTGCAATGGATATACCTTCCAATACAGACGTTTTTCCTGCACCGTTGGCACCAACAATCACCGATATTTTTTCACGAAAATCAATGCGTAAATCTTCGTAGCAACGAAAATTTTTTAATTCGATGCTTTTAAGAAACATACCATCACCTCTTGATTTGTTGACCTGATATATGTAAAGCTTGCCCCGATAAGAGCTATCTTAATCTATTTGTTCATCGTCCGGCACATATTTTTTTTAGTTTTTTTATTTATAGCCATAGAATCCCTATAAATAAAAATCAGAATGTTTCTGTTATTATATCATATGTATGAGTTGTTGTCAATAAATTCTCGCAAGTGTGGATTTTCATGGCAGGGAATCTAAATGTATTTAAACAAAGTGTTAATTTTTTTATTTTTCATAGAAAAAAACTTGACTCCTTGTTGAAAATGCGGTATAGTATATAGTGTATAAGGAAAGTTATCTTAATTTTTAACAAGAATCTTTCATGGGAGGTTTTTTGATGAAAAAGAAATTGATACTTTGTGTTTCCCTTGTTTTTATATGCTTGATGTTGAGCATGGTGTCAGCATTGGCATATAAGCGAGATGGGAATGTTGTGACATTTTTTGACGATTATAACTTGTCTAACGACGGCACATTTCCCGCTGGAAAAAATCTGCAGCCGACAGGCATGACCTTTCACGGCAATTCCGGCTTGTATCTCCGCGGATGGTTTGTATCCGGCGATGGTTGGGGAGACATAACAAGCGCTGTTTTGGTCATGTACGAGAATAACACACAGATTACGACGTGGCCTTTGAACCTGTGGTACTCAGCGGGTGAAGATGAAGCTATGCGTATTATGGCCAGTAGAGATCATGGCTTAACCGGCACATGTACCCGTCGATTTGAGGTTCGAGTCTCAAATTTCGATGCACTTTACTTTCAGGGGAAGCTGCAGGCAGGGCATGAGTATTCTTTTCATATCGACGTGCGGACGCAAGCCACTGCCGTGCGTATATCGGGGCCGGCCTTCTCAGCTACCAAGGGGGGGCAGGATAAATCCGTGTTTCTCAGATACAGCCCCAAACATGTCAACTCTGTTACACTGAAGCTGAACGGCGTCAACTACAATGCATCTTCCAATAAGCTTTTTAATGAAGTAAATAAGAAAATTGCCGTGGAAGGCTGGGCAACTACCACCGAGGGGCAGATTTATAAAGCACGGCTTGTTATCTTTAAAGACAGAAAGGAAATTCGCAGAATCAATCTGCCGTTCAAAACTGTTGGTGAGCAGGATAAAACACAGATTAAAGCTGAGGCAGGTAAAGGGCAGAATGCCGTACGTGTAAATACACTGGAAGAACCTTATACTTGGACCAGCGGAGAAGGCACGGAGCTGGTGCCGGGGGCAAGGTATTCAATTTATGTTGAGTTCTGGTATAAATCCACGGACGGGGAGGCAGGCGAAAAGGTGTTCCGTTCGATGTGGAATGATGCGAACCATACCTATAAAGGTCAGTCGGCGTCACCGGATGGGCAGTTTTGGCATGTGGAGTATGATCGCCCGCTGAATTGGACACTGGATACATCAACCGATTTTTATCTGGATGAGTGGGGCAAGAGTGCAAATGATAACAGCATTGGTGGTAGCACACTGGCTGACGGCACCATCCAATGGGCAGGCTGGGCACTTTCTCGTTCCGGTTATAAATTATCCGGCCTTGAGGTGCGTTTTACGCGCTATGCGGATTTAAATGGCGACGGGGACTACATCGACCGTAACGAAGAAGCCTGGGACACCGGCTGGCTCGACACAACAAGTAATCCTTTGTTCTATGAATCGGGTGCAGCGCAAACCCAGTCAATCGGCACGGGTGTAAAAGGCGGCTGGGTAAGCGTGCATTATTGCAAGGGCTGCGGCTATGCGGATTATCATTTAGGAAAAAATAACCCACCGAATATGCCGGCATTTAAAGTGTCGGGCACAAATCTCATTTGCCCCAGCTGCAACAGAACGCAGACAGCGGCGGAAACCCTGACGGATATGCAAAAGATTCATTCTATGAACGGATGGACAATCGACTGGGAAACGAACCACAGATTCCGTGTGCGCATCAATCCGTATCGCTTGATTGCTACCTACAACATAGGGAATTATACCGATTCCGATTATGCGTTCGACACATTTTTCAAGTTCACGTTTACGGATGCAAACGGCAATAAGCAGACCTACGGTACACTGGTGGGCGATCCAAAGGCCTGCCTGGTTAGCAGCAATCATATCCGCCACAGCTTCTTCAACGGCGAGCCTGCCATTGGCGAAACTATGGAGGGCCGTGACTTCTGGTACATGTATTATGCGTACTACATCAAAGACACCGGGCACTTTTTGGTCAAATACACCACGGACGGAAAAACGAAGATTGCGTCCAAAGACCGGCAAGATTGGATTTGGAAAGTCAATACAAAGTGGGACGGCACGGGAGAGGACGTAACGAACATAAAGGATGAAAAAGGTAACCGCATTTATGAAGAGTATGCATATGGAGCGGACGGAAAACCAAAGGTATGGACAATTGATAGCTGGCCGAACGGCGGCGTATATTCGGCGACACGCGTGTACCCGGTTGTTCACACCAATAGTATCTATATCGAAGCGGGCTTCAGAACCAATGCCTATAATCCCAAGCTCCATGATTCCATCGTGAATCCCAATATCCTTAAAATCATAGAAGACCATGAAGACAGAAAATATTATGAAAAGGCATTTTCCAATCCGGCAGCCCATCACGGCGTAACCCAGGCGGTTGTGGACGATGCGATGACGAAAGAAGCACAGGAACGTGTAAAGTATCTTGCGAATCGCTCCAACCTCACCGGCGTTAAGCGCATTCAGTGCACCTGGGACAGCCGCGCTTTCGACTCCTATTTCGGCGATTTGTACGACGTAGGTATGTATCATGATGACGATTGGGGCAAAAGAGCCCTCAACACGCTGTTTGAAGTGGGGCTTAAGGGGAGGGATGTGCGGGGCGACACATTCTACGGACGTTTCTTGTCCGGCATCTCGGATGCCAAAAAGGAAATGCACACACTGCAGGAGCAAGGCAGCTATGTAACCCGTTCGGCAATAGAAGGTAATATTTCCGCTATCGACCTGGCAGACGGCCCCCATATGTTCCGCTTCACCTTCACCGAGGACTGGGGCGACAGCCACCTTCGCACGGTGCCCGGCAACCAGAACAGAATCTTTGTTGTGCATAAGGAAGAAGATTATATTTTAGATATCGGCGAAGTAGGCTCTTCTCCCTTTGGTGATGACAAGATTTGGAGAGTCAATGAAAACGGCCAGTGGTCGGTCGATGTATGGCGTGCATGGCGCTTGGCAGACGAATCCAAACCGGTGCAAGAGCGCGCATTGTCTTACTATATCGAAAAAATCCATGTATTCAACTACGGTTACAAGGATGATAACACCGGAGAAAAAAGAAGAACGCATGTGCTGACGGATGACACATCGAATCCGATCTTCTCGCAGGCATCGAATCTCACATGGAAAGTGCCGTACAACACCTCAACCTTCTATATTAAGCGTCCAATCCTGCCGGGTGAAACCAAAGAAGCTTATTCCAAGGTGGAAGACCGCCTGTCTTCCCACGGCACAGACCCGGATCCGAAAGCGAATAATCAGGAAACCTATTTCAGTTATATAGTGCCTTCCGAGCTTTTAAGCGAAGAAATTCCCAGCGGCACAAAGTTTTCTGCCCGTGTTTCGTATCTGGCATACGGAAAGGACGACCGTATCTTCTCCGATACCGACCCCAACAAGGGCAAATACGGCATTTTGCGCCGCGGCACACTCACCCTGCAATTTACGGTCAATCACGACTTTGAGCTGAAGGTCGACACCGCAAGCAGCGATCCGGCACTGAATCAACCCTTTGAAGGCTGGTTTCAGTATGTAGAGCTTACCATCCGCAACAACAAGCATATTCATTATAATAAATACGGCTATGATATTGCACTTCCGGCACAAAAAGAAGCCGGTGACTATGGACAGCCAACAGATGTTACCGTTTGGGAAGCTGTCAATGGTGTATTTGCAGATCAGCCGAAGTATAAGGATGAAATCAGCTTCGACGGCGGTGGTTTCGATAAGACCACCCAAAAGCCCGACAATTCCATTGCCGCAACGCCGAGTGTCTGGCGTCGAGACTATGATCCGAAGAATCCGAACAGTCCCGGCAATCATGAAGGTGTGAAGCTGACCTATGAGCCCAACCCCGATCCCAATCTGGAAGCCGAGCACACGCTCCGCTTTGTCGTCAATGATGAATGGAAGAATCAAGAAACCAATGCGGCAAACAACGTGGTAGAGAAGACCTTCAAGGCAAGAACCTTCTATGAGTTCAAGCTGGGCAAGGACTTCGACGGCAGTGTGATCAACAACGGCGTTGTGTCGGTCGAGCCCGGTCAGGATTTCCGCGCCTCGGACGGCACAATCTTAAAAGACCTCAACGGTGACGGCGTGAGAGATACGGAAGATATTTATGAAATGAACAAAGCGCCGCAGCTGATGGGCGACCTCAACGGCGACGGCACAAAGGATTCCGTATTTATCCACGCGGCAGAAACCGGCGACGGCTATCTGCACTTAGATTTCTACACCAGAAACGGCGTAACCTACGAAGTTGCCAAAGCCTGGCTGAAGAACGGAAAGACCACAACATTTACCGTTCCGCTCTCCATCTATGTTACCCAAGGCGAAGAAACCTATGAGCTTTATAAGAACGGCTATTATCAATTTGCAGGCACCAACAATGCAGAATT